>JBDRTU010000066.1:0-4388 GCA_043823825.1 Patescibacteria group bacterium | reverse complement strand
CCAGCCATTGGTGCCAGTGCTACAATCGGTTTGGATAATTTGTTCCAGAAATTTGACATAATCACGCATAAGTTTAACAATCTTTAATAGTTTTGACAAGATTTAATTTTAGGCGTAGGCTGAAGCCAGAAATAGTCCTTTGTTAAAATTTTTGCATTTCAGTTAGATTGGAGATTACGATGTTTAAAATATTAGGTTTAGGTGCAGTAGTGTTAGTAATCACTGCTTTAGTGGCTTTGATTACCTTTTGTTTCTTATGGAGATCTTATTACCGACGCGGTGATAAAGATGTGTATGAAGTCAACATTAAAAAAAATAAATCAAGGAGGACGATTTTTTCAAGTGAAGAACGAGATTCTTCGCAAATTGTTTAAACAGGGTTTGGAATAATTAGAAACCCTGTTTTTATATATTTTTGTATCAGCCATTGACCCGCTTCCGTCCAGCTAAAATGGAGACTACAGCGGGCAAGACGAGCGTAGCGATGTGTTAGAAAGAATAGTAAACTCCGATGATTGGTATCTGGGTATACCTTGAACCTTGACAATATGATAAAATTACGGTAGTATAGAAAATTAAAATAAATAATTGTTCTTTTCAACTAAAAATAAAAATTCAAAAACCTTAGGAGAGTATATGAATAAAATAAAGTCCTTGCTGGTTTTTTTGTTATTTTGGATAGTAGTTCCGATTGGTCTGCTTGTTTATCGGCAACAGACAGAAGAAAGGGATTGCGAAAGCGTCCCTGGTAATCCATTTACCGATGGATTTGCAAATGCTATTGAGAAATCACCTTTTTGTATTGGGTGATAAGAAAGATTAAACAACGATCCCATCATTAAAATAGATGATGGGATTTTTTATTATGGCTTGACACTTTAGGCAAGATTTGTTACAGTGTTATGAAAATTAAAACACATATCACGCTAATCAAAAAGCCCCACCAAAAGCGGGTTAGAGTGGTACAATAATCAAAATAAAGGAGGATCCATGAAAGGATTCATTTTTGTATGTTTTTTAACAATTGCGATTGCATTATCAGCCGTGGCACAACCGCTAAAGACAGCGACTCATAATTCGGTGGCTTTGAACGAGACTACCTATACTATGGCCAACTCTTGGCGACAGATGCCGGTATATTTCACTTTTTCTGGTCCGACCAGAGGATTTGACTTTGAGATTAAATTTCCAATCGGTTCAATTAAGGAAGCGTGGTTTGGCCTGATGTACTGGCCAGCGATGGGCGAGTGGCCGTATTATACGAGCCGTCTTGATACCTTAACCGGTATCTTGCGCGTGGTATTAGTTGGCGGAGAACCTATTCATGATACATTAAAGGCATTTATATCTGTACGCGTCGCAGATCTTCGTGATCAGACATTAGAAGTTGCCATTGTTAAGGCAACTTTTTCCCAAATTCACAACAATATACTGGAAGATGTAAAGGTAAATAGGTTAATTAGCGGCTGCCTAGTTGTGTTGCCGCCGGTTATTTTCGGCGATATTAATAACAATGGCGATTTGTCCATAACCGACGGGGTACTGGCCTTAGATATTGCAAGTGGAAAGTATACTGCGACTTCTATGGAGTTGTTCCGAGGTGACGTCAACGGCGATGACTACAACAATAGCGGCGACGTCTACATGATTCTGTCTCGACTGGCTGGGTACATTACTTGTTTTCCGGTTGAGAATTGCTGGTATGGTATAGCTGATGTGGTTTCTACACCCACTTGGCCTGAACCGGTCAGGATTACACCCACAATCGATGGTGCCGTTATCCAGTTGAATCAAGCAGTAACCAACGGCGATCTGGAGTTGGAATTACCCATTGGAGTCATAGCGCAACCAGTTCTGTCGGAGATGTATAGTGTACATCTTTTGGGTAATCGGCTAAAAATCAGCTTTGTCGCGTCTGGCGAAGCGGGGTTGAGGCAGCCGGACATTCTGTCGCTGGTTGGTTCAGGTGCTGTCAATACAAGGATTACTGGTACAGTGAACACAAATGTTCCGGTGTATTCTGTGGTTGAGGCATTGACCGACGTTCCAGAGTCCACGACACCTGCTTCGTTCGTGCTGACGCAGAATTACCCCAATCCCTTCAATCCTACAACTAGGATCAATTATGCTTTACCAGGGGCCGTTAAGGTGACACTTAAGGTCTATGACCTTTTGGGTCAGGAGGTGGCACTGCTCGTTAATGAGCGGCAACCAGCAGGTAATTATGAGGTAACTTTCGATGCCTCAAATATACCTACTGGTTTGTACATCTACCGCTTGCGAGCGGGCGAATTCACTCAAACAAAAAAAATGCTCCTAACCAAGTAACGGTCAGGGGTATAATGATCTATTGAGCGGCGTGGTTCTTGAGAAAAGAGCCCGCCGTTTTTTTATTTCTTAGCTTTTACTGATGGCCCAGCTTCTAAATCTTCAACTTTAAACCCTAGTGTTTCAATTTGCTGTCGCAATTCATCTGATTTAATCCAGTCTTTTGATTTCCGTGCCAATTCTCGTTCTTTAACTAGAGTTGATACTTTAGTAGGAATATTTAAAGATTTAAGGTCAGTAAAACCCAAACCTAATACTTTATCAAATTCTAATAACAATTCTCGTTTACAACTATCCTCAATATCAGATTTTAACAGTTCCCAGGTTAAGGCCAGTGCTTGGGAAGTGTTGAGGTCGTCGTTTACTGCTGAGATAAAATCATTTTTCATTTTTTCTTCGCGCGGATTTGTTTTACCAAACTTCACCGAAAAGGGAATTAAAGGTTTTTGTAAGGCAGTTGCTTTATCATACAAGTTATTTAGACCTTCTTGCGCTGCGGCCAAAGAATCCCATGAAAAGCTCAAAGGTGAACGGTAGTTAGTGCCCAATAATAAATAGCGGTAAGCAAGAGGCAAAAAGCCTTTTTCTTTGAGAGTTTCTAAGGTTGAAATATTGCCTTCTGATTTTCCCATGCGTCCTTTATCCACTGTTAAAAATTCACAATGTAGCCAATAGCGAACAAAAGTTTTGCCTGTGGCTGCTTCTGACTGCGCAATTTCATTAGTATGATGAACTTGAATGTGGTCAATACCACCGCAGTGAATATCTACTGTGTCACCTAAAGTATTCATTGCCATGGCGCTGCATTCCATATGCCATCCCGGAAAGCCTTCGCCCCAAGGACTGGGCCAATGCAAAACATGATTTTTAAACCGGCCGGTTAACTTAAACCACAAAGCAAAATCTGCTGGATGTTTTTTTTGTTTATCCACCACTACTTCACTACGAGCGCCAACAGTTTTATCTTCCAGTTTCTGTTTTGATAATTTAGTGTAATTTGGAAATTTGGCTACATTAAAATAGAGCGCTTGATTGGTTTCGTAGGTAAAGCCTTTGGTTTCTAATCGTTTAACTAATTCAATTTGCTCTTTGATATATTTAGTGGCTGGTGTCCATTTGTCTGGTTTTAAAATATTCAAGTCCTTTAAGTTTTCTTTAAAAATTTTAGTGTAGTAGTCAGCAAGCTCCTGAATAGATTTACCACTGCGCTTAGCGCCTTTTTCCATTTTATCTTCACCTTCATCAGCATCAGAAGTTAAATGCCCAACATCAGTAATATTCATTACATGTTTTACAGTGTAACCATTAACAATTAGAACGCGTTTTAAAATATCCTCAAAAACATAGGCACGTAAGTTACCTAGATGAGGGTAGTCATAAACAGTTGGCCCGCAGGTGTAAAGAGAAACCGAGGCTTTTTGAAACCAAAGTTTAGAGGGGTGCTGGGGCTTGAATTCCTCTTTTTGGCGGGTTAAAGTGTTGTAAAGCATTAGTGCCATAACACATGTATTTTACCGCAAATAAGCTTACTTGACAAAAGGCATTAGTTATGTAAAGATTGTTTAATTAAAACAAATAACGAATTTTTTTAAAAATCAAAAAAGGAGTTTAATAATGAATAATTTTGGTTTATTTTTGTGGGGTTTAATTTATGCCGTTATAACTATCGTTGCTGGCGCGTTTATTTATTTGGCAGTAAATTCAGTAATAAGGATAGAGAAAAACCTTTCTAGCAGAGTACGTTGGTATGCGTTCGAAGAGATAGAGGATACTTGGCAGAACGTGAGATTTTTAATAGCATTTGTGTTTTGGTTTTTTGGTTGGCAATGGGCTATGGTAATCTCTAATTTGGTAGGTTGTCTTCCTAAATCAGGTTTTTTCTGGTGGACTGGTTTTAGCCAGTTAGTAATAATTATTTTTGCCCTAATCGGTTGGTGGAGATTATGTTGGTCTCTGGCACGTCTTTATCTCAAAAGAGTCGCTCCTACTTTATATGATATTTATAAACCTTATTATTCACCATATAAAAGGAGAAAGATAGAAGAATCAGAAAAGGCAAT
>JBDRTU010000065.1:0-22377 GCA_043823825.1 Patescibacteria group bacterium | reverse complement strand
AAGGCGTCACTGATAGCGGAAAAAACCTCGGTCTTTATTTCGTCCCAGTGATGCTCTATTAAATCCTGGGCTTCGGCTGAAAACGGATTTACTTTCCGTAAAACTGCCCGAAACAAATCGAGCAACTTGTCTATTTGCGATGGCGTCAATGGATTTAGATTTACCATTGGGGACATCTCCTTTCTTGTGATTGTTTATAAATTCCCCATTATTCGGGGTTTTATTAAAGGGCTTTACTAATTTTTTATATTAACTAATAAATATATACTGTATTGACGGTTTTGTCAAGCTCTGCTACAATAACCCTGAATTTACTAATTCTACATATGAAGAAAGAAACTCATCCAACTTATTTTCCTCAGGCCAAGGTCGCTTGCGCTTGTGGCAATAGTTTTACTACCGGATCTACCGTGAAAGATCTTCACGTGGAAATATGTTCTGCCTGCCATCCTTTTTACACTGGTAAAGAAAAGGTGTTGGATACTGCTGGCCGCGTAGAAAGATTCCGTCGTCGTCAGACTAAAAAACAGGACATGACTAAAAAGAAGCTTGGTTCAAAAGCCAAAGCCGCACAGTAACTGATTTTTGCAAAGCCCTAAATTGGGGCTTTTTGTATTTAAATAATATGTTTACTGATAAACAAATCTCCGAGCTTAAAGCAAAACACCAACAACTGGAGCAAAAACTGCAGGATCCTTTATTATTACAAGATCGCTCGCGCTATTCTGAAGTTAGCAAAGAATACAACGAACTAACAACTATTTTAGACCATTGGCAAGAATGGCAAAAGCAAACTAAAGAATTATCTGAATTAGAAGCTCAATTAAAAACAGACACTGATTCTGCTTTAAAGCAATTAATTGAAGAAGAAATTAATCAAACCAAAACTAAATTATCTGATCACGCCAAGGCGACGGAAGAATACTTACAACCTAAGGATCCACTGGATGCGAAAAATATTATTGTGGAAATTAGAGCTGGTACGGGCGGCGATGAAGCAGCGCTTTTTGCTGCGAATTTATTCAGAATGTATTCGCGTTTTGCCGAACGCCAGGGTTGGCAAACAGCTTTACTATCTACTAACCGAAGTGGGTTGGGGGGTTATAAAGAAGTGACTTTTGAAATAAGAGGCACGCGCGTTTATTCTAAATTAAAATGGGAAAGCGGAGTTCACCGTGTGCAACGCATACCGACTACTGAAAAAAGTGGTCGCGTTCATACTTCTACCGCCACAGTGGCAGTGTTACCAGAGGCGGAAGAGGTAGATTTAGAGATTAAACCCGAAGAACTAAAAATAGAGGCAACCACTTCTTCAGGTCACGGCGGACAAAGTGTTAATACCACTTATTCAGCTATTCGTATTACTCACTTACCTACTGGTTTAATTGTCACTTGCCAAGATGAGCGTTCGCAAAAACAAAACAAGGAAAAAGCAATGAAAGTTTTACGAACTCGGCTTTTAGTACAAGCGGAATCTCGTAATCAATCTGAACGTGCTTCTGCTCGCAGATCGCAAATTGGCAGTGCTGAACGCTCAGAAAAAATTCGTACTTATAATTTTCCTCAAGATCGCCTCACTGATCACCGAGTTAAAAACAGTTGGTATGATCTCTCTCAAATACTAGACGGCAAATTAGAGGATATTATCAACACCTTGCGAAAAGAGTTGATATGACGGTGCAACAAATATTAGCCAGAGCCACTAACCAGTTAAAATCTAGCAGCAGTTCCCCTTCTCTTGATGCCGAGGTGCTTTTAGCATTGGTACTTAAAACATATCGCACTAATTTACTGATAAATGTAGAGCAAAGACTTAGTTGGCTTGAATTATGGCGTTTTCAAGGGCTGATAGCTAAAAGAAATCGTGGCTGGCCCGTAGCTTATTTAACCGGAAATAAGGAGTTTTACGGCAGAAACTATAAAGTAACACCTAAAACTCTAATCCCCCGTCCAGAAACCGAATTGCTTGTAGAAAAAATTATTGGAATCATTCGCGCGCAACGCCCAGTAGATCCGCCTCCGGCGGGTTCTTTGGAGAATGGTTCTATAAAGACCATAGCAGATATTGGCACTGGGTCTGGTTGTATTGCGATAACCCTAGCGCTAGAATTACCGATAGTTAAAATAATTGCCACTGATATTTCTCCTAATGCGCTTAAAGTAGCGAACCTGAACGCTAACCTCCTAGGCGGAAAAGGACGAATTGATTTTAGGCTCGGTAATTTATTAGAAGTTCTTGAAAACGAAAAGTTAGATCTAGTAGCAGCCAACTTACCCTATTTAACTAAAGAAGAATATAACGCAAATCCAGAACTTAAATTTGAGCCAAAAGAGGCGTTATTAGAGCCAATAGGACTTTTTGACGAGTTTTGCAGGCAAATCGCGAAGCATAACGAAATAAAATTTATACTCTTAGAAACTTCACCGCGAATTATAAATCGTTGGCTAGCGACTTTAAAAAAATTTTATTCAACTAGTGCTATTTTTATACTCCCTGATTTGTCAGGCAGTTCTCGACTAATAATAATTGACACAAATAAGGCTCTTAAAGTATAATCAGTGAGCAAATAAACATTATTTCTTTCACAAAAGTCTCTTTACGAAAGGAGGGACAAAATGATTCACTTAATCAAAAACAAAGCGCATGGATTAGTAAAGTTATTTCCTCGAAAAAATGGGTCGATTCGCACAATTATTAAGTTAATGGATGATAAGGGTAAACGTACCGAATCTCTTGCCCTTGATGTTGTGGGGGTGGGAATTTTCGGAGAAGAGTTGACCTTAAAAATTCTTAATGGAAAGACTGATTTTAAAACCATTCCTTTTAAGAATATATTTGATATCGACGTACAGTATCACTTTTTAACACTAAATAACAATTCAGCAATGGATAATTAAAACCACCTAAGAGGAAAGCCATGCGCTACCAAAAATAAAAACTCCTGTACCACTTTGATACCCACCAAGTCAAACGTACAGGAATTTTTTTGTATTCAAAAACTCCCCGATAGACATCAGGGGAGTTTTATTCAATTACAATATTATTCTTTACCTTTTTTTTCTTTAGGCTCTGCCTTTTTCTCATCACCCTTAGCTTCTTCAGCCCTCTCTTCACCTTCCTTTGGTTTATCGGCTACGCCCTCAACTTTGGATACATCTTCCTCGGGTTGGGCTGTTACAACTTCTTCTTCCACTCTTGGCTGCTCTACACCCACAACTAACTCGTCGGCGTTATTTAACACTTTCCAAGTGCTAGGTACTTTTAGGTCCAAAACTTGAATTGAATTGCCAAAATCCTCAAGAGGTGAAAGATCAACCGTAATCTCGTGTTGCAAATCTTGCGGTAAACATTCAATTCTTAATTGAGTTAAATTCTTCACCAAAATACCGCCTAATTCCTTTACTGCTTTAGCTTCCCCAGTAAACACTATAGGCACTTCGGCAGAAATCTTCTCATCCATTCGTACTTGATGAAAATCAACATGTTGATATTTACCAGTCAAAGGGTTAACAGCAACATCTTGAATAAGAGCTTTAACAGGTTGTTTCGTTTCCAATTTTAAATCAATTAAAGTACTACCACCAACCTGACGGTAAACTTTCTCAAAAGTAATATAATCAACCATCACTGATTGTGGTTTCACGCCGTGACCATAAACAACAGCGGGAATATTCCCTTCCCGTCGCACTTCTTTAACTTTTTTTCCTGTTATCGTTCTTGGTAAAAGATTTAGTTCAGTCATACTTTCTGAGGAAACAGCATCTGATGCATAGAAATAACCTCGTCAGCAGTAAGGCGACTCTCATCTTTAAACTTCATTACATCATCACCGGTTAAATCGGTAATTAATCCAACCGAAGTTATTCCCATAGACGAGGCCATAATCAAAGCCACAATAGAGCTGCCACATTCAGCACATTGAATATGTACTAAATGTGCACCATCGCGTTCATCTAGAATGCGGGCCCGCAAAGGATTGTATGATTTTTCACACAGAGGACAATAGGATATTAGCTTTAATCCATCGCCTGGCTGTTTGGATGATCTTTTACGCGGCTCAGTATTCATAAATAAATTATTAAGTGTTTTAAGTTTAACACTAAGTTAGTAATATTGTCAAGGATTTTCATCACCTATTGGTTGTGTTCTTTTAAGTATTATGCTCAAATGGAGCTTGGTCAGAATGCCGGCGTGCTAAATTCTCAATCATACCAACTGATATTAAACTAACAACTAATGAGGAACCACCAGCGCTTAAGAAAGGCAATGGTAAACCAATCACCGGCGCTAAACCCATATTCATACTGATATTAAGAACAACTTGGCTAAATAATACACTAGCAATCCCTCCAACCACTAATAAGGAAAAATCGTCTCGTAGACGACGCATTAATCGTATCACTCGGCCAAAAAACACAGCAAAAAAAGCCAAAATTAAAGTAGCGCCAAACAAACCTAATTCTTCTGCAATACTAGCAAAAATAAAGTCTGTTTGCTGCTCGGGCAAAAAATCTAATTGGCTTTGAGTACCTAAACCTAAACCTCGCCCAAGCCACTGCCCAGCGCCAACTGCCACTATTGATTGTGATACATTGTAACCTTGCCCTAAAGGATCAAGACGCGGATCCAAAAAAACTTGTAAGCGCGACTTTTGATAATCTGCCAAAGCAAACCAACTAACACTAACCACCACTATTAAAACAGCAATCACCCATAACCACCAACTAAAACGCTTAGGAACCATTGCCAACATTACCAAAAAAATTAAGACCAACAAAGAAGCGGAGCCAAAATCTGGTTGGAGTAATACTAGAGCTAAGGGTGGTAGTAAAAGTAGGGCACTACCGAAAGTTTTTTTAAAATTTAATGGTGGTCCCAGATAAACTAAATAAGCGGCCAGAGAAATGATAAAAAGTAATTTTACTAATTCTACTGGTTGAAAACTAAAGTTGCCCAACACAAACCAACCACGGGTACCCCTTATTTGTTCCCCAAAAAGTAAAACGGAACCAAGCAAGGCTAAGGCACTAAGGTAAAGAAGCTTAAACCAAGAACGATAAATACGAAAATCAATTTGACTTATTACTATCAACAAAATTATACCAATCACAGCCGCCACAGTTTGTTTAATAAAAACTGAACTGCCTAATCCTTGCCCCTGACCCAAAGCGCCAGCATAATGCGAAGCTAAACCAACCAATATTAATAACAAGGTGGTTGCCATCAACACCCAGTCGTATCCCTGGAATATCTGCCCGAAACGTAGACGCATAATTTAATTTGAAAAAAAGAACTCTGACAGATGCGACCGAAAAATCACAACGGCTTAAACACGCTGGCGTCTAGAACATTAACTTCTGGTTTAATTTCTATATTAGTTACATTAGGTAGAGGACTTGTCCAAATAAATTCCAGAGATTTAGTTTTCCCACTTTCCATAATTTGTACTGGCTTGGTTGCTACTGCTACCGGCATGGATCCACTTTTTAATATAGCTTGAACATTGATTTCCCAAAAACTATACGCACTAATGTTGGTTAAATCAACACGCAAACGCATACCTTGGGACCCTGGCGACAGTGTTGCTAAATTTACTAATTGCTGATCAGCAATATCAAAACTGGCATTGGGAAACTCTGTAAAATTTCTAATTCGATACCAGTTAACATCTCTAATCTCTAAACTAACTTCACTAGCCGACAGACCTAGATCAACATTAGACTCCAAAAAATATTTTTCTTCAAGTGGCATAAGATAGCCAGTACCTGCTATTTGCTCAGAGCCATTACTTAAAAATACATAATCAACCTTGGCTGCGGCCCAACGGAGATTGGGATTTTTTATCAAAGCTACGATGTCATAAGTTTTACCAACTGGTATAGCTGTTACCTGCAATACTTGGATTTCTTCCGGCTGGTTACGTGTATGCCAAGCGCTACTTTCTACAACTGTACCAGTAAGATTTTCTAACATTTCATTATGGGCTTTAGAAGTCGCCAGATAACTTACTAACTTTACTAAACTAAAACCCCAAAAAACCACAATCAACAGCACTAAAACGCCAATAATCACTTTCTTAAACAGGTCGCGGTGCATAAAAAACCAGTAACCAAATTTAAATTCTTGATTGGAAATTTTAGGGAGTTCTTGTGGCATAGTTTTATTGTAGCATATTATTATTTAGTTTGTAGCCCTCCCCTACCACTAGTGAACAAAACATGATATACTTAAGCTAAAGATAATTTAACCTCGCTTATGTATTTAGAATCAAGTAAGGATATCCTCAACCTCTCTATCGCCCTTTCCGTTTTTGGTCTGGCCTTTTTATTTGGCTGGATTTTGGTGTATTTTTTAATCATTATCAGACGACTGGTTAAAATTTTGCAGGGTGTAGAACAAAGCATGCGCAAATTGGAAGATTTTTTTAGTGCTGCTAAGGAAAAATTAGAACACTCGGCTTCATACTTATCAATGCTAGCAGTTGGGGCTAAAGAACTAGTTAGATATTTTATTGATAAACGCGACAAGCAGCAAAGCCGTAAACGCTCTAAGTAAAAAACGATCGCTGTTGAATAATTTAATTAGTCGCTTGGTGCTACCAAGATAAAATAGAAATCAAATAAAATTCATCTGAAGAGTAAACTGCTTCTATGTTTTTATATTCATTAACCTTCCTGATATCTTAACTCTCATGCTAAAGTAAGTTTATATGCCGGGCTTTGTCCATCTTCATGTCCATTCCCATTATTCTTTGCTCGACGGATTACCAAAAATCCCCGAGCTTATTTCTTATGCAAAAAAACTCGGCCATACAGCATTAGCCATCACCGATCATGGTTCAATGTATGGGGTGGCTGAATTCTATAAAGAAGCCAGAGCCCAAGGAATTAAACCAATAATCGGGGTAGAGGCTTACTTAGCCCCAAGGCGACTAACAGATAAAAAAGCTAAGATTGATGATGTGGCAAATCATTTAGTGTTATTAGCTAAAAATCTGGAGGGCTATAAGAATTTATTAAAACTGGTTAGTATTGCTCACTTAGAGGGTTTTTACTATAAACCAAGAATTGATCTGGAAATTTTAAAACAACATAATCAAGGTATTATTGCGCTCTCGGCGTGCCTTAAAGGAACCATAGCCCAAGCCATCTTGGCAGACGACAATGTCTTGGCTGAAAAATTGATTCGAGAATACAAAACCATCTTAGGTGAAGACAATTTTTACTTAGAAATTCAGGCTCATCCAGAATTACCCGAACAACTAAAAGTTAATAAAACACTTAGCGAACTTGGTAATAAGCATGGTATTCCACTGGTAGCCACGAGCGACGCCCACTATCTAAAACCAGAAGACGCCGAAGCTCAAGATATAATGGTTTGTGTACAAACTGGTCGTAAGGTTGGAGACGAAGGAAGATTAGATATGCGCTCGATTAATTCCTCTTTTAAAACTGAACAAGAAATGCTTAAAGATCTCCCCGACTACCCCGAAGCGGTTGAACAAACTTCCAACTTAGCAAAAAAAATCAATTTGGAACTAACACTAGGTAAACTTTTCTTTCCTGTTTACCCAACACCACAAGGAGAAACGCCCGAAGTATACCTGCGATTATTAACCGAAGAGGGTTTAACCAAAAAATATTCAGACGGTGTCAGCGAGGATGTGCGGGAACGTTTGGAATATGAACTTAAAATTATAATGAAGAAAGGATATGCTAGTTATTTCTTAGTAGTAGCTGATTTTGTTAACTGGGCGAGGCAACACAATATTATTACTACCACCCGAGGTTCAGCAGCCGGCTCGCTTGTTTCTTTCCTCTTAGGCATTACTACCATTAACCCCCTAGAATACCGCTTGCCTTTTGAACGATTTTTAAATCCTCAGCGCCCCTCTCCACCTGATATTGATATGGATTTTGCCGACAATAGGCGCGACGAAGTAATTTCTTATGTCACAGCTAAGTACGGAACCAATCGAGTAGCACAAATAGTTACTTTTGGTACGATGATGGCTCGCGCTGCAGTTCGCGACGTAGGACGAGCTTTAGGGTATCCTTATGGATTGTGTGACCGAGTAGCCAAAATGATTCCTTTAGGTCATCAAGGTTTCCATATGACAATTAAGCGAGCGCTGGAAGAAAATTCAGATTTGTGGACTCTTTACCAAGAAGATAGCGAAGTTAAACGGTTGCTGGACCTAGCCCAAAAGGTTGAGGGCTGTGCCCGACACGCTTCCGTACATGCTGCTGGTATAGTCATTTCACCAACACCACTCATTGATTATACTCCGCTCCAAATGGATGTGGATGATAAAAATGTAATAACCCAATTTGATATGGGTTCGTGCGAGGATGTTGGTTTAGTAAAAATGGACTTTTTGGGAATTAGAAATCTTAGTATTTTAGGCAGCGCTGTTGAAATAATAAGTAAGATTAAGGGTGTCAAGATTAACTTAGATACCATACCTTTAAATGACCAGTCTACTTTTGATTTATTAGCCCAAGGTAATACTATGGGCTTGTTCCAGCTCTCAAGTTCGGGTATGACACGTTATTTAACCGAACTAAAACCTACTACTATTTTCGATATTATGGCCATGGTAGCGCTTTACCGCCCAGGACCAATTAACTCCATTCCAGAATTTATTAAACGGAAACATAATCCCAAGTTAATTACTTATTTAGATCCAAGACTAAAAGATATTTTACATGCCTCTTATGGTATTATCACTTACCAAGATGACGTACTGCTCGCTGCTATTGCAATCGCTGGTTACACTTGGGAAGAGGCTGACAAACTTAGAAAAGCTATGGGTAAAAAAATTCCCAAAGAAATGGCAAGGCAAAAAGAAAAATTCATTTCCGGTTGTATTAGTGGAGGGTTGAATGAGGCAAAGGCGATGGCATTGTGGTTATTAATTGAACCGTTTGCTGCTTATGGTTTCAATAAAGCCCATGCCGCCTCTTATGCTATTGTCGCTTATCAAACTGCCTACTTAAAAGCTAATTATCCTACAGAATTTATGGCTGCTTTAATGACGGCTGAGAGTGATGACTTAGAAAAAATTTCAGCAGCTGTGGCTGAATGTGAAAAAATGAATATTACAATACTCCCTCCGGATATTAATGAAAGCCTAACTAGCTTCACCGTACTATCTGACCGGCAAATTCGTTTTGGTTTGAATGCGATGAAAAACTTAGGTGAACAAGTAGCTAAATCTATTATTATGGAAAGAAAACAAAATGGAAAATTTTCTAATTTAGAAGATTTTCTAATTCGAACCGTTAACTGCTCGGTTACTAAAAAATCATTAGAAAGTCTAATTAAAGCCGGTGCCTTAGATAGCCTCTACTCCGAACGCCGACGGTTGCTGGATTCAATCGACACCCTTACCAATTATGCTCGTCGTTCCCACACTACTAAAGAAACCAAACAATCAAGTCTATTTGCCAAAACTGGCGGCATCAAAACCGCAAGTCTAGAATTAGAAGAAGCGCCACCAACCAATAAGCAGGATAAATTGAGCTGGGAAAAAGAGGTGCTTGGTCTTTATGTTACCGAACATCCGCTGGCCGATTACGCTAAACAGCTATCTGATAAAGTGGTTCCTGCCAACAGTATTAATAATCTTCCCGACCGACAATCAGTTATTACCGTTGGTATGGTTACTCAAGTAAAACAAATAACCACCAAAAACGGGGACAATATGCTGTTCGTCACCCTAGAAGACACTTCGGGTAGTCAGGAAATTATTGTCTTTCCCGACACCTTAAACGCAACTCGCTCTGTTTGGCAGTCAGATAATATTATTGTCGCTCATGGCCGCGTTTCTCATCGTAATGGTGAAATAAAAATCATAGTACAAAACGCTACTATCTTAAATAGCCCGGCCGAAGTTCCCCAAAAACTACTACAACTTAAATTGGGAGATAATGGCTCAAAACCTCCATTTACCGAAACGAAAAAAATAATTAGCTTACCTAAGGGAACAACAGGACAAATCATATCACAATTAAAACAATTATTACTTAAACATCCAGGTGATCAAACTGTAGTATTAAAAATTCCCACCAACGATGGCTGGCGTCAAATTGCCACACCCTACCGGATAGCTGATAGCGCAGAACTGACCAATGAGATTAAAAAATTAGTAAACCCCCACATTCTGTCCTAAAGGAAAGGCTTTACGTGAGAAAAAATTTCTTTTCTCACCTTCATCCCTGCTCTGAAGAGTAGGGTTTTCTGTGTGTGGGGGTAAAATAGATGAGAGGAGACGAAATAGACAATTAAATAATCGTTTGCTATAATAATCCTGTTTGATTAAATAAACTAAACTTATGACTCCCCGCATAACTAATCAACGCAGTCCTTATCGTCGCATTGTCTTTAGTTTTCTTATTGCCACCGTAGCAGTGGTTTTTCTTATTCTCTACTATACCCTGGCTCGTGCTTTTATAACTTTAGAAATAAATCCAGAACAAGAGGTGCTAGAAGCAACAATATTAATTTCTAGTAACGAAGGTTCGGGTGATCTAGTGGGAAGTATTTTAACCGCTAAACAAACTTTGAAAAAAACTTTCAAAGCCCAAGGTACGGGAGTTAAAGAGGATAAAGCTTCTGGAACAGTTACTATTATTAATGATCATAATGATAATCAAACATTAATTGCCACCACTAGACTGCTTTCGCCTGATAAAGTATTATTTCGCATAACTAAAAATGTCACAGTGCCGTCCGGCGGAAAAACAACAGTAAAGGCAGTTGCTGATAAGCCTGGTGACGAAAGTGAAATTAGTCCAACAAAATTTACCATACCAGGTTTAAACACCTCGCTACAAAGTTTAATCTATGCGGAAAGCAAAGAACCAATGATTCGCCAAGAAAAACCAGGCGCAAAAATATTGGCCAGTGATATAGAGGACGCTCGCAACAACCTTAAAGAAGAAATAACCCCACAAGCTCTGGCTAGTTTAAGAGAGACATTACCATCTGAACAACGCGAATTTAGTGTAGTTTATAACATGGAAATAACTAATACAAAATCTTCCCACGAGTCCGGCGCCGAAGCTTCGGAGTTTGATTATACTGTTGAGGCTGAAATAACAGGAATTTTTTATGATCCTGAAAAATTGCGCCAAGTTGTTTTAACCAAGTTGAACCAGTCAGTAAAAGAAACAGGCAAAGAAGTATTGACTCTAGAAGAAGAAAGTATTGCTGTCACTGTAGCTGATGTTGCTCCCGATAATAAACGTGCAACGATTACTGTTAAATTTTTAGGGCAAGTCGCCTGGAAAGATGTTAGTAAAATTATAACTAAGGAAGATTTGCTGGGCCGCACCCAAGCTGAAGTGGAAAACTATTTTTCTGCCTTTCCTGGTGTTGGTAAAGTTGAAATAAAATTAACCCCGTTCTGGGTTACTTCTGTACCAACAATTGCCGATCATATTGAACTGATTATTAAGTAACCTTGACCAAAGCAACCTTTTTTGGTAAAATTGACACAGAGCTAATGATTGTAGTGGATACCAACCACTATCCCACCTAAAGTATGGGGTCCCCGCCTTGGTGGGGGCTAAGTTAGCAAGACAATTTGTAGAGTGGTCCCGATTCCAATTGGGACAAATTGGGTGGAACCCTCCGATAGTAAGCGGAGCCCAAACGTGATAGATCGTTTGGGTTATTTTATTAATAAATTAAAAATTATTCTTGATTCATACTTCATTATTCATAATTCACTAAATCTATGTCTAAATCATCTTTAGAAGAAAAGCGTCATTCCATAGCTCACCTACTAGCTGCTGCAGTAATGGAATTGTGGCCTGACACTAAACACACTATTGGACCAGTAATTGAAAATGGTTTTTATTATGATTTTGAATTTTCTAAACCAATAAATGAAGAGGATCTGGCTCATATAGAGGAAAAAATGAGAGAATTGTCACCAACTTGGGATGAATTTAAAAAAATAGAAGCAGATGCCAAGGCCTCTAAGAAATTTTTCTCTGACAATCCCTACAAATTAGATCTGATTGATGAGTTGATTAAAACCAATGAGTCTATTACTCATTATCAATCTGGTCCGACAACTGGCGGATTTACCGATCTTTGCCGAGGCGGGCATGCTAATTCAATGAAAGAAGTTAAAGCCGACTCCTGGAAGTTAGATAGAATAGCCGGCGCTTATTGGCGAGGAGATGAAAAAAATAAAATGCTAACTCGCATTTATGGCTTAGCGTTTAATACTAAAAAAGAATTAGAAGATTATCTCAAGCAACGTGAATTGTCGAAAGACAGGGACCACCGCAAAATCGGCAAAGAATTAAAACTATTTACTTTTTCTGATTATGTTGGTCCTGGTCTTCCTTTATGGCTACCCAACGGTACGGTAATTGCTGAGGAATTAGAAAAACTAGCCAAGGAAACAGAATTTAAGGCTGGCTATTTACCAGTTAAAACACCTCACATTGCTAAAGAGTCAATGTATAAAACTTCTGGGCATCTTCCCTATTATGAGGATAGTATGTTTCCGCCCTTAGAGCTTAAAGAAGAAGGAGTGAAAACTAGATACTACCTCAGATCAATGAACTGCCCCCACCACCATGTAATTTATGCTAATGAACCTCATAGTTACCGCGATTTACCTTTAAGACTAGCTGAATATGGAACGGTTTACCGATATGAAAAATCAGGAGAACTTTTTGGTTTAATGCGGGTTAGAATGCTTAGTATGAATGATGCCCATATTTATTGCACTTCTGAACAATTTGCAAGTGAATTTGAAGCGGTTAACGAAATGTATCTTAAGTATTTCAAATTGTTCGGTATAAAAAAATATGTCATGCGTTTTTCTACTCACGACCCTAAAGAGCTGGGTAAGAAATATGTAGATGAACCAAAGTTGTGGCAGCAAACTGAAGATCTAGTACGAAAAACGTTAAAACAAAGTAGAATCAATTACACTGAGGTGTCCAACGAAGCGGCCTTCTATGGCCCTAAAATTGATGTAGAAGTTTGGAGCTCTATTGGCCGTGAATTTACCTTAGCCACTAACCAAGTAGATTTTGCCCAACCGAGACATTTTGGCTTAAAGTACGTGGACAAGGGCGGAGCCGAAAAAACACCGCTCTGTATTCACCGCGCCCCCCTGGGCACGCATGAAAGATTTATTGGTTTTTTAATTGAGCATTATGCTGGCGCTTTTCCAGTATGGCTTTCTCCTGTTCAAGTGAAGATTCTGCCTGTTGGATCGTCTCATCACAGCTTTTGCTATAAACTGCAGCAGGAATTCAAAGATGAAGGTATTCGCAGCGAAGTTGATGACGCTAATGAAACTATTGGTAATAAAATTAGAAAATCAGAAAAGGAAAAAGTGCCTTATACATTAGTTGTTGGTGATAAAGAAATATCCAGTACTAATGTAACAGTTAGAGTTAGGGGACAAAAAAAACTATTAGATTTATCTAAGAATAAATTCATTTATCGGGTAAAACAAGAGATCAGTAACAGAAAATAAAACCTGCAAATTATTATTGCAGGTTTAATGATTTATTATTTTTTAATTCAGTCGGGTAAACACTGACGAATTGTGATTTGCAATGTTTTAAGTGGCACTGGTTTGTCAAGAATTTTAGCGCCAAGTGATTTGTAGTTCGCTCGTGCCTCTTGCGAGAGATAACCGCTTGTTACTATAACGGGCAGATTTTTGTATTGCGGATTAAGACGAATCCACTTTACTAATTCCAATCCACTTTTTCCAGGCATATGATCATCAGTCACTAAAACATGTGGTATTACCTGATTTTTAATCAAATTAATTGCATCATCTACTCTATTAGTAGTTAACACATTATACCCATCTCCCTCTAACAACCCTTTGGTCAGTTGACAAATAGATTCTTCGTCATCGACTAATATAATTGTGAATTTTCTCATATTATCCCTTTCTTATTTTTAATTTTTTCTTTCTTTTGTTAATTCAAATACTTCATTTGGTAAATCCATCCTGACAGACTGAATAATCTCCTCATCTGTTGATGATTTTATCACGATCCTATCGCAATACTGCTGATAGGGCCTAACAGCCTCATCGGGGCTAATGTAACACACAATCAATATTCTAGGATACTGTATACGTATTCTCTTTAATAAATCAAATTTACCATTAAAGAAAATAGCCCCGACTGGATGAAATTTTAAGTAAAAATAAACTAATTCTTCATGAATCGCTGCCAGAGTTGTATAACCATCATGTTCAAATATTAACGCCAATGACGCCGCGGCATACGGCTCTTGCGCTATTACCAAGATTTCTCTTTTTTTCTTCATTATTGTTAAATTCCTATTTTATTAATATTGATTATCTCTGTTATTTTCAATTTATAATGTTATCTAAGAACTGTAATAAAGTCAATAGTAACAAAAATCACACTTGATTTACTTAGTTTTTTACTTTAGAATCTGATCTATGCAACCAAGCCCTCCCCAATATTATATATTAACTTTAGGATGCCAAATGAATGTGTCGGATAGTGAAAGAATGGCGGCTGTCTTAGAAGATATTGGATACACTAAATCCAAAACTGAACAAGAAGCCAATTTAATCATAGTGCTAGCTTGTTCAGTGCGACAATCAGCTGTTAATAGAATATACGGCAGTATTGAAAAATGGAACGCATTAAAGAAAAAACAGCCGCTTGTAACTGTTTTATCAGGTTGTGTTTTACCGCCAGACAGAAAAAAACTAGCAAACCACTTTGACATAATTATTGACAGCCAACAAATCTTAGATTTACCAGTCAAACTGGCTAAGCTAAAAAATACTAAAATAAGAATTGCTAATCAAGGACTACCAGCAAAATACGCTGATAACTACTTTGCAATAAAACCTAAATATACGAATAATTTTCAAGCTTACGTGCCGATTATGACTGGATGTAATTCTTTTTGCACTTATTGTGCCGTACCATATACCCGAGGCAGAGAAAGTTCCCGAACTCCACAAGAAATTTTGCATGAAATTGCGCTATTGCTAACTGGCGGCTTTAAAGAAATAACATTGCTAGGTCAGATTGTCAATAAATATCTAGTTAAAGTAGATGATAAGTTCTTAAACTGGCTAACTAAATTTCAGCGCCAATATAAAATTCCTAAATTACCAGAATTGCAGGCTGATTATTTTGTGAATAAAAAAATATTTAAATTTCCCCAGCTGTTAGCTTTAGCTGCTTCACTACCCGGCGACTATTGGCTGCGTTATTCTTCACCCCACCCTAAATGGTTTAATAATGAACTAATTCAAACTTTAATTAGATATAAAAAAATCCCACACCACGCTCACCTACCAGTACAGGCGGGTCACGATTATATTTTACGGAAGATGCTACGGCCTTACAGCATTATGGAATATAAAAAAGTTATAACTTCATTACGAAAAAAAATTCCAGATATCACCATTACCACTGATTGTATTGTTGGCTTTCCGGGAGAAACTAAAAAACACTTTCAGGCCTCTCTGGCTTTATTTAAAAAAATTAAATTTGATATGGCATACTTGGCTCAATTTTCCTCGCGCACTGGTACAGTAGCGGCTAAAATGCCGGATGACGTTAATAAAAAAGAAAAAATACGGCGGGAAAAAGAGCTCAACGAGGTGCTTAAACAGACAGCTCTGGACAATAATAAAAAATTGTTGGGAACTAAACAAAGGGTGTTAGTAACTAACAATAAGAAAGTCGCCACTTCTTCTTATGTGTTAGAAGGGAGAACTGTCGGTTTAAAACCGATTCGTTTTAGTGCCAAACAAAATCTCACTGGAAAATTTGTATATATAAAAGTCACTAAGGTTTCCCCCTGGCACTTGGCTGGAAAAATAATTAAAAAAAACTGCCAGACAATTTTTAGTGCCTGGCAATAAGTATATGCAGATAATTATTACTCTTGCAACAACCTTTCTATTGTAGTTACTAAATCTGATTTATCATAATCATCAGGTCTATAGGTATTAGGTTTACAGGCAAGATCATTTATATCATTTTTTTTAGCTTGAATAGCGATCGCGAGATCTACATTTTTAGTAAACATTAAGGTACCTACCGGCTTATTTGAACTTGGTCTACACATCAACCGCCGCTTTACTTCCTTTATAAAATCAAAGCCATCAAACACATCCCCTTTAAACCGACGTTCGGTGATAATTAGATCTACAGGAGACCTTTCTATTAGCTCTAAAGCTTTTTCTGGATTTGCTACTGATAACGCCTCATAACCCGCGTTATTGAGCTTAATAACAAGATCGGCAGTAAGCGTTCCTTTAACTAACGACTCTTCATCAACAAATAAAATTTTGTACTTCTGCATGTTTCTATCCTTCCTTTTATAGTATATTTTGTTATTATTTAAATGAACACTTTTTCTAAATTAGTATCCTATCTTAGCAAATGAAGTATTATAAAGTCAAGCCCTTATTCTTTGTTAAGAATAATCAACCTGATCGCCTTAATCAAAACAGATTTTACTGCAAACTGCGGTGGATAAAAAAGTGCCCTATGTTAGAGCACTTAATTTAACGACGGCATTGTTGTTTTTAAATTAGAGAAAGGTACTATTTGTAGTTGTATTAATGTTAGCAGATTTTTTATCTTTTTCTGGAAGTTTTTTTCATCAGCAACTGGCCAATGCCATGCGGTTACTGGAGCTTTCCAAATCTTTACATTCAATTTTTCAAAATCACCAGTGCGAACACACAGATCTTCCATAAGTACAGCTATATGCTTGCGAAAACCTGAACTTCTCAATTCCTGTGCGATCTCTAATTGACTTATTCTGCCGATCAGTTGATCAATAATAATTAGATCAATTATAGGTATTTCTCCACTTACTGTGGCAATTAAATCTTTAACTACCGAATTTTGAAGAAATAACATTAATTTTACATCCGGACGTGGTATAACTAACGGCAAAAAAGGATCTATCCTGCTGGCTAACGCCTTGCCACTTAATTCATCAATGCAAAAAAGTCTGATTACTTTCTGATCGTGATCATTCATATGACCTCCTTTAAAGGACTTTGTTTATTTGTTATTATCTTATTGATAGCCTAATTTTAAATTATGAAACCAAAGCAAGTCAAGTTAATGCCTTTGTTAGCTATAGTTGGCCCAACTGCCTCGGGTAAAACTGATCTAGCTATTAAACTAGCTAAAAAGTTTCATGGCGTAATAATTTCTGCGGACTCTCGGCAAATTTATAAAGGATTACCAATCGGCACTAATCAACCAACTGGTAAGTGGAAAAATTTTTTAGGACAAAAAGTATTATATGTAAAAGACATTCCACATTTTTTTATTGGCAATAAAAAACCCAGCCAACGTTATTCAGTTGCCCAATTTCAAAAAGAAGTATATAAATTATTAAACAAAATTTCCTATATTCTAGATTCTAGATTCCAGATTCCAATTCTCGTTGGCGGCACCGGACTTTATATTTCTAGTATTATTGAAGGATATAAATTTCCTCCAGGTACACCTAATTTAAAACTTCGAGAGAAATTAAATAAATTATCTAATTTAGTCCTACTGCAACAATTAAAAAAATTAGACGCTAAAACTTATAAATCAATTGATAAAAAAAATCGCCGGCGAGTTATCAGGGCGCTGGAATTTGTTTTATCAACCAAACAATCGTTTTTCTCTTTACAACAAAAAAGTTTGCATCCCAACGCGTTAATTATCGGTATTAACGTTCCTCGCCAAAAACTTTATTCGCAAATCAACAAACGGGTTGATAAAATGATGAAACATGGATTGATAAAAGAGGTTAAATGGTTATTAAAAAACTACCCCCAATCTCCAGCGCTTAAAACTATTGGTTATCAAGAATTAGTGCCAGTGATAAAAAATGGGGCAGATTTACATCAAGCTGTTGAATTAATAAAACAACACACTCGCAATTTTACCAAAAGACAGCTGACTTGGTTCAAACGAATGCCAAAATTAATATGGATAACTAATAACCATCAGGTGGAAAAATTAGTTAAACTATTCTTAAAATAAAGTAACCCTGATCTTTTATTGATCAGGGTTTTAAAAAAAGTTCAGGAAATATAATAACTGCAGATTTTTTTATAGCCAATCTGGCTATTAACACATCAATTGATATTTCTTTTTCTGATGACCAAGCAACTATTGCCACCCAGAGTAAGAAAATTTCACGTGGGGCAATTTTTACTTCCTGTATTTCAGCTACTTTAGCCACCCATTCAGTTAATTTCAATAATTTTTGTTCTTCTTTTTCCCCCTGCTGAATAATTAACTTATATAAATGAGCTATTTGAGATATATACTTCTTACATTTCCTTATTGCCACCCGTTCAATACAAGTTGGGCAGACACTACTGCTAGTAAAAAACCTATCTTTAATAGTCCGATTTTTATGTTTTTTACACTCTAATTGATTTTCTTCCAAACAAGTGCGACACACTGCCTGTTTACTACTTGTACCATCCTTATTAATAAAACGCACCATTTCATAATCTTCAGTGGAGTGGTCGCTGATCGCACAAATAAATTTAATCATAACCCCTCCTTTAAAGTGGTTTTAATTTACGATTTCTGTTTTTTATTATTAGTTTATTTTTTAAAAAAATCTCTTAACGCATTTTCTGCCGCTACTGGATCAACTTTTCCTTTAGTTTCCTTCATCACGGCTCCTAATAAAAATTTTAATACTGGATCTTTGCCGGCTTGATACTGCTTCACTTGCTCTGGATATTTATTAATAACCTTTTCTAACACCTCTGTCAATCCATTACTCGCAAGTTGCCCTAAATCTTCAGTATTTAGAATATCTTCTGCCTCTTTACTGCTTTCCACCATCCGCCGCAAAATTATTTGAGCATTTGTTGAATTAACTCTTCGGCTGGCAACTAACATTAAAAAGTCTGCGAATTGAGAAGCAGTAAACTTAAGATTAGTTATAGTCAAACTATGCTCGTTAAGTAACTGGAATAATTTATTAATTAACCAGTTAGTAGTAAGTTTGGCTGCTTTATCTTTAGTAATCTCCTCCCCTTTGTTTACTAATTCTTTAATTGTCTCCTCGCCAAAATCAGCAATGGCAGTATCATCAGCTAAAATTTTGCTTTCTGATTTTGTCAACCCATATTCTTTAACAATTCGCTTTACTCTGGCTGCTGGTAATTCAGGTAATTCTTTTTCTATCTCGCTAATTTCTTTTTTGGAGAAATTCAATGGCGGCAAATCTGGCTCTGGAAAGTAACGATAATCATGTACAGCTTCCTTTACTCTTTGCTCCTCACTCACACCTTTATGTTCGTCCCAACCACGTGTAGAATTGTTTTTAGGATATTCTCCTTTCTCCCACAATTTAGTTAATCTCTTTATCTCATATTCTAATCCTCGCTCCACTGAACGGAAAGAATTGATATTTTTTAATTCTATTTTTGGATAAAGTTTGCTCTCGCCTTGAGGACACAAAGAGATATTAACATCTACCCGTAAATGGCCTTTTTCCATATCAGCATCTGATACTTTAAGATAACGCAAAATGGTACGCAGTTGCTGTAAAAAAACCTTAGCCTCGCAAGGCACCATGATTTGCGGTTTGGTAACTATTTCCATTAAAGGCGTACCAGCGCGATTAAAATCTACCAGAGATTTATCTTTTACATGCAATAACTTGCCCGTATCTTCTTCTAAATGCAAACGTTCAATGCTAATTTTTCTTTTACTTTCCTTGGTCTCAATTTCCAAATAGCCCTCCTCCGCCAAAGGCTCATCATATTGTGAAATTTGATAACCTTTGGGAAGATCTGGATAAAAATAATTTTTTCGGTCAAATTTAGAATGTAGATTAACTTTAAGATTCAAAGCCAAAGCGGCTTTAATAGCCATCTTAATAGCTTCGGTATTGGCTACCGGCAAAATGCCGGGGTGGCCCATACACACCGGACAAATAGTAGTGTTGGGCGGCTTGGTTTCGCCAGTATTATCACAACCACAAAACATTTTAGACTTTGTCTTAAGCTGAATATGTATTTCCAAACCTATTACTGGTTCTAGGTTTACTGCTTTCATAAGATTATTTTAGCATAAAAAATGACTCAGCGCATCAAAGCACTGAGTCCAGTATAGTTGACTAAAATTATTTTTTTTATCCCGATCCTGGAAGGACACAAAAGCATTTATGTAAAAGAACACATTTTTTTAATAAAAGATGTTCATTTTGGCTCATTTTTTTTAACAACGCCTTAGTTGCTTGTTTCATTCTGTCGCTAAAGTCAATGTGATCCACAACAATTTTATGTTTTTTCATATCTTACCTCTTATTTAAGTGATTAATTGATTATTTTTAATTATACTATGTTTACTAAGTAATCTATTTAAATCATCTTTTCCTAGACAACCACTAATTGCTAATTCAAAACATTTTAAACAAACCGGCTTATATTTATCTTTACCCCCAATTTCAATTCTGGGTGAATCATCAATACTAGTGGCAACTTGTCCATCTGGCAATATTTTTAAAGTGTGCATAGCTGGCGCACCACATATTTCGCAAATGGCTGTAAGTTCTACAACCTTTTTTTTGGGAAGCGCTAACAAGTCTTTAGTATTTTGAAATTCAACACCCCTAAAATCATATCTCAAACCTGCGCAGATAACATTAAAACCTTGTTCGGACAAAAAAATAAGTACCGATGTAAGTCTATTATCAAAAAACTGGTACTCATCAACACCAACTATCCGGTATTCCCCCTCATGAGCACGTGATAATAACTCCTCGCTATTCTTAACAATCAAACTTTTACCTCTAAAAGTATTTCCATCATGATCTATTAAGATAGTGTATTGATAACGGATATCTGTAGCGGGCCTAAAAACAACAACCTTTTCACCAACTGCCTGATGTTGTTTAAGTTTTTCTATTAGCATTTTGGTTTTACCAGCAAACATGCACCCTGTAATAACATTCATCAAGGTCATGATTTATCTCCTATTATTTGTTATTTAATTGGTAATTTTCAATTTTATTAAAAAATAGTTTAACTCGCCTTATCTTAGCACAACCAAAAACCTTGGCAAGCGCATTACTAAACTTACTTTATATGTATTAAAGCTAACTATTTTAATATTTTACCAATAGCATTCAACACTTTGCTGTGAATTTCTTCTGGAGTAATAATTTTGCTATTTTTTACACACTCTATGATTGGTAAATGACACTGTCTGGCAATTTGTAAATATACCTGCTCTGCTGCGCGTAAATGCTTTAAATCTGCCTCGTGAATATCACGTTTTCGGCCATTAATGTACTGACGCGGTTTTTTCTTATCAACCAATTTTTGCGCAACACCAGCTGGCATATACAATATAATGTTCAAATCAGGCTTCGGAATACTTAGAATATTATATTCTAAATTAAATAACCACTGCCAATATTTTCGTCGCTCGGATAATTTTTTAATTTTTCCACCTTGATGTCCAACATTAGACAAAACATAGCGATTAGTCACCACAATTTTACCTTGCTTCAGCCACTTATTAATTTTAAACGAGGCTTGATATCTATCTAAAGCATAAAAAAACGAAGCTTGATAAGGACCAACTTGTTTAAGGCTTCCATAACGACCATTCAAGTATTGCTCTACAAAATAAGCTGACGGTTTACCATATTGAGGAAAATCCGCGGTCTTAACGCTATAACCAATCCGTTTTAAAGCTTTGACTAATAATTTAAACTGTGTGGTTTTACCCGACCCATCTGTCCCTTCTAAAGCAATAAAAAAACCTTTTTTCGGCATAATTTTATTTATGATTATATTCTACAAAACTATAACTAATTCCCTGTTCTGTAATTGGTTCTGATGTTTCTACCTTAATAAAAAGTTTCGGATTAACCGGAGGGAAAAAGGTGTCACAATCAAAAACCTTATCAATTTCTGTTAAATAAATTCTGTCACAAGCGGGGTGCTGAATTGCTTGAGTATACACAGAGGCGCCACCAATTACAAAGACCTTATTAACCCCCTCCCCTATTGAAGATAATGAATCCAATGCCTGATCCAGTGATGAAGCAATAATCACCCCTTCGGGTACACTGAAATTTTTATTCCTGGTCAGCACTACGTTTAAACGCTTTGCTAATGGCTTAGATTTTTCCGGCAAGGAATCCCAAGTAGTTCTACCCATAATCACAGCATTAAGCGTTCCTGATCGCTCTACTTCTGTGGTTACTGATTGAAAATGTTTCAGATCGCCTGGCAAATTCCAAGTCAATTTACCGTCTTTCCCTAAACCTCTATTTTTATCAATTGCCGCAATTACTGAAAAATTCATAAATCTTATTTAACAATTTAG
>JBDRTU010000064.1:0-25324 GCA_043823825.1 Patescibacteria group bacterium | reverse complement strand
TTAGCCCCAGGGGGAATTGAACCCCCATTCCCACATTGAAAGCGTGGTGTCCTAACCATTAGACGATGGGGCCATAATCATATTTACTATTAATTTATTTAGAGTTTTTGTCTAACTACTTCTAATAGGATGAGACCCCATAAAAGCCTTACCTTCGGCAGGCTCGACGGGGCGCAGCGATGGGGCCTTGAGCTTAAGCAGTCTATGTGTTTTTTTAAATAAAGTCAATGGTAATTGTTTGGTGATAAGCAAAATTACTGATATAATTATCTAAGATTAGTATAGAATTTTATTGCACTATATGTCCAAATTTTCTTTATTTAAAGGAAGTCCGCGAGATAAAATGGTGGAAATACCAACCAAAACCGAGGCTAGCGGCGGGTCAGAGGACTGGTTTGAAGAAGGATATGAAGGTCAGTTATCAGTAGACGTTTATCAAACCGATGAGGATCTAATCATCAAGTCTACCATTGCTGGCGTCAGGCCAGAAGATTTAGATATTACTATTAACAACGACTTAGTAACGATTCGCGGCGAGCGCAAACACGAAGCTGAAATTAGGCCTGATGATTATTTTTATCAGGAGTGTTATTGGGGCGGTTTTTCTCGTTCTATCGTTTTGCCTGTGGAAGTAAAGGCTGATGAGGCTGAAGCCACTTTAAAAAACGGTGTTTTAACATTAGTGTTGCCAAAAGCAGAGCGGGGTAAAGCTGTGCAAGTAGAGATAGAGGGTGGAGGAGATGATTATGACGAAGAGGAATAATTGGTATGATAAAGAAAACCGGTTTGGGAGTTACAGTTGATCGTTTTGAGGAGTCGGTCGTTGTAATTCATACTGATGATGGGCAAGAATTAAAGCTCAATAAATCTGTGTTACCAGCTGATGTTAAAGAAGGAGCACGCCTTAATATATCATTTAGTGGTGACCTAGCCGAGGAGGCGGCGCGTGAGCAGCTGGCGCGTAATTTGCTTAAAGAAATAATTAAAGGAAAATGAAGTTAGGTCCTGAAAATAAGATTAGATCCATCAAGGGTAGTTGGTTGAGTAAAAACTGGAGGATGATTACGGTATTGATTGTAGTATTACTGATCATACCGCTGGGTTATAATTTTGCCTATGCAGGTAAAATATTCCCAGGAGTAAAATTAGGAAGTTTGGAAATTGGCGGTTTAGAATTACAGGCGGCAGAACTTAAGGTACAGAAAACTTGGGATAAGTTAGCACAACAAGGCTGGCAAGTTAAATTAGTTGATGGCCGGCAAGTTAATTTACCTACTAAGGTAACCGCCCCGGCTGACCCCGATCTTACTTACGATTTAATTCTGTTGGATGTAGAAAGAGAGGTTGATCAAGCATATTCCTGGGGACGTACAGGGAATATTTTAGGTCGCTGGTGGTTGCCGTTTTGGGCGGGAGTAAAGGGAGTTAGCTTGTCTCTTGAGCCTCAAGTTGAGCGTGTGCGAGTAATTACTTTTTTAAGTGAAAATTTTAGTGAACTGGAGCAAGCGCCGGTGCCGGCTGATTTACTGTTAGACGCGGCAGGTAATTTATCAGTAACGCCAGAGCGGCTAGGAACAGTTCTTAATCGTGAGAAACTATTTAACGACTTAACCAAGAGGTTGGTAAATTTTTCTAATGAGGATATTATTTTGGAAATAAATCAGCAAGCACCTTTACTTACTGAAATCAAGGTTGCGGCTTTGCTACCAAAGGCGCGTCATTTACTTACTGATACCGAGTTCACTCTTATCCTATCTAAGCGTGAATGGCAATTAACACCCCGCGTTTGGCACAAGTGGCTGGGAGTTAGGGAAGTTGCGGGCGAGGCAGAGCTTGGTTTAATTTTACAAAAGGCCGAGAGCTATTTTAATACATTAGCTGAACAAATTAACCAGCCAGCACAAGATGCTAAATTTGCCATTAAAAATGGCAGGGTAATACAATTTCAAGCAAGCAAAGTAGGTCAAGAATTAAAAGTGCCAGAGACTTTACAAGCCATTGAGCAAGCGGTTATAGCTGCAGAAAACAGGGAATTGGCGCTAGTGGTAGAAACTACCGAGCCACAAGTGACAACTGGTGAAGCTAATGATCTGGGGATAACTGAGATAATTGGTGTTGGGCGTTCTAACTTTGCCGGTAGTCCTAAAAACCGTCGCCATAATATTAAGGTTGGTATTGATACTTTGAATGGTATTTTAATTAATCCAGATGAAGAATTTTCTTTAGTTAAGGCTTTAGGAGAGATAGATAGTGAGGCTGGTTATTTACCAGAATTAGTGATAAAGGGTAATAAAACTATTCCTGAATATGGTGGTGGTCTTTGTCAAGTCGGTACTACCACTTTTCGCACCGTGTTAGCTTCGGGTTTACCAGTATTGGAGCGGCGTAATCATTCTTACCGCGTGCCCTATTATGAACCAGCTGGAACTGACGCCACTATTTATGATCCCTGGCCGGATTTCCGTTTTAAAAACGACAGCGGTAGTGCCATTTTAATTCAAACCAAAATAGAAGAGGATGATTTAATTTTTGAATTTTGGGGTACTAAAGATGGGAGAACTGTGCAACAGACTACCCCAATAATATCTAATATAGTAGCGCCTTTGCCGACAAAGTATGTGGATACCGAGGATTTGCCAGTGGGCGAGAAAAAATGTACCGAACGCGCTCACAATGGCGCTGATACGGAATTTACATACACAGTGACTTATCCCAGCGGCGAGAAAAAAGAAGAGGTGTTTAAAAGTCATTATGTGCCTTGGCAAGAGGTTTGTTTAATAGGCGTGCCCAAAGGGACATTGGAACAAAACCAAACTGGTGAAACGGAGGCACCATCGGGTGATATTCAAAATCAGAATTGAAATTAGTCATAGGTATTTAGCTATTAGTAAAAAATTACTAGCAGGCTGATTTATTTTTATCATTTGTTTTTGTTAGAGGTAGGGGACTCGGAGTTGCGAAGGCCGTCCCCTACCTCTAACAACTCCACCCCTGCCACGCTTTTTCATAATTTTTTATATCTATCTGCTCTCATAGAGAGGTAGCGAATAGGAAAAATAAAAGAGCTCAGCGGTGTTACCCCCTGAGCTTTGTCTGATAGTTTAAGTTTGGACTTAAGCCGTGAGATTGACGATTTTGTTATTAAGCGCATCAATCTCTATTGCAATTTTTTTATTTTCCTCCACGGCTTTAGTTGGACAACCCATCTTCACATAAACTATATTATTGAAGAGTTGCATCATTGTTCTATCATGAATTCTTTTTTTCAGACGTTTTACTTGATAATTGTTTATTATATTTTTTAAATATTTGATCATTAGATTACCTCGAGTAGATTTTATTTTGTTTTATATTATACTTAATTATAGATACCCCTAGAGGGGGTGGCAAGGAAACCCATACAGGTTAGTCCTAGCTTGCGCCGGGAAATACCTATTAAAGGTCCCCGTGCTTGTCGTGCCACCTCCTCTTGAGGTATCTATTTATCCTGACCTTGTTAAAGTCTTTTTTAAAAGGTTTTATTATAAAACATATCATAATAGCAAATGTTTAAATTCTTGTCAAGCCTTGTGGGAAACGCTATATTTAAAGTACTTTATGACCAAAGATAATGAGCGGATTGTGGCGCAAAAGGAGCAGGTGGAGGATAAAGTTTTAGATTCAACTCTGCGCCCCAAAACACTGGCTGAATACGTTGGCCAGGAGCAAGTGAAGACTAATCTTCACATTTTTTTAACTGCTGCCAAAAAACGAAAAGAGCCAATTGAGCATGTTTTGCTTTATGGCCCCCCAGGTTTAGGTAAAACCACCTTGGCTTATATCATTGCCCATGAGATGGGCGCTAATATTAAAGTAACATCTGGCCCGGCAGTTGAGCGGGCAGGTGATTTAGCAGCTATTCTAACTAATCTGCAAGAAGGCGATATCTTGTTTATTGATGAAATTCATCGCCTTAATAAAGTAATAGAGGAAGTGCTCTACCCAGCCATGGAGGATTTTGCTTTAGACTTAATCATTGGCAAAGGCCCGTCAGCTAGAACCCTGCGGCTGGATTTACCGCGCTTTACCCTAATTGGCGCCACTACTCGTTATCACTTAATTTCCGGGCCTTTAAGAAACCGTTTTGGCGCTACTTGGCGTTTGGATTTTTATAGCCCAAATGAAATGGAGCAAATAGTAAAGCGGGCTGCTAAACTGCTAAAAGTGCCTACGGATACCAAGGCTGTAAGCGCTATAGCCAAGCGTTCACGCGCCACGCCTCGAGTGGCTAATCGTTTACTTAAGCGTGTTAGAGATTATGCTCAGGTGATGCATGATGGTAAAATTACCGCCTCAGTGGCTGAAACAGCCCTTAATCAGTTAATGGTTGACCCTTTAGGTTTGGACGAGCTGGATAGGCAGATTTTAAGGGTAATTATTGAAAAGTTTAAAGGGGGACCAGTGGGCTTGAATAGCATTGCAGCTTCAATTCAAGAAGAAATGGGTACAATTGAGGAAATATACGAACCTTTCTTAATGCAATTAGGATTTATTACTCGCACTAATCGTGGCCGGGTAGCTACCGAGGCAGCCTACCAGCATTTAGGCCTTACTAAACCAGAAGACACTAAACAATCTTCTTTAATGTAACTGGCTATGTCTAATTTTGATTTTAACTTTGCTATTCCTTATTCAGTTTTTTTAATTATTTATGCAGTAACCATGGCGGTTATCCTGTTTTTTGCAGTATCAAGTCTTTATCATTTATTAAAGTATGGCTTTATGTCGCCCTTGGCTGTGTTTATGACCTTTTTACTTATTGCCGGTACCGCCTTTATTTTGGTAGTTTCTTATTTATCTTTTTCAGTGATTGATTGGCAACAGGAACTTTCTTTTGAGCAGGGTTATGATTCCTTTAATTCTCTTTAATATGCCACGTATATCAACCTCGCTAAAACTGGAAGCGACAAAACCTTTAACTACCACCTCATCTTATTATGAATTATTATATAATCTCTAATTCTTTATTTAACTCCGCTCGCTTTGATTTTTGTCGAGCGAGGTTGTATTACGGGGTATGTGGTTAGGAAAAGTTTTACCTTCACCTTTGCCGGGCGAGCACATAATTTTCTTTTTACGCCGGCATCAATTCACTTTTCATATACAGTTAGTGATTCATTTGCTTTTTTTGATTACTCCTTTATTACTAGCTTGGATCTTTATTAATTATTTACCTGAACAATGGCAAGCCTTGTTTAATGGTGCTTTAACCGAAGTTTTTATAAAGATGGCAGCTAGTATTTATTACTTAGGTGTTTGGGTGTTTTTTTGGACTGCTTGGGTTGATTATTATTTAGATGTTTGGCTGGTTACTAATGAGCGGATTATTTCTGTGGAACAAAAAGGATTGTTTAACCGCTTACGCAGTGAACTCAGGCTTTCGCGAGTAGAGGATGTCACTACGGAGGTAAGGGGGATTCTTCCTACGGTTTTACATTTCGGTGATATTACGATTCAAACTGCTGGGATGGAGCAGAATGCAGTTTTTAAAAGTGTTCCCCAGCCCTACAAAGTCGCAGAAAGGATTATTAAGATTAGTAATAATTGGCGCAAAATTCATCCTCATTCAGAGGCGGCTGAACACATGCATAAGTTTTAAAAAATCTCTTTCGTTAAAAAGAGGTTTTTTAAATACTTCATTTACACCTTAAACCATTTTTACACTTGTAGTGGCTAGGCGGCTTAAGAATAAATCAAACAAAGCCTGTGGTTCTAGCCGTGTGCTTTTTAATTTAACATCTAAGTCGGAAAGCTCCTGGTATAAGATTTGTAATCGCTTGGTAGTATAATAAGGGATTTGTACTAATGTTTTGTTAACTACATAGGGATGGAGCCCTAGCTCGCTCGCTATTTCACGCGCCCGCGCTCCTCTGTGGTTATCTAAATATTCTCGCACTTGCCATAATACTCGCAAGTGCCAGGCTAGGGTGCCTACTAAACTTTGAGGACTGAGACCAGCAGCGAATTGTTCTTCAAGTTTTCTAATAGCTTGCTTAAAATCACGGCGTCCTACAGCGTCAATTACCACAAAGATATCTTCTTCTACTTTTTGCGCCACCATTAATTCAATAGCCTCGGGGGATATTTCCTTGTCATTACTAAAGGCGGTTAGTTTGGCAATTTCCTGATTTAGTTGCAAAAAATTATTACCAACTAAAGAGGCTAATAAAGAAACAGCCCGGCTGGAAATTTTACCGCCTTGTTGTTTGACGCGCGCAACAATCCAACTTTCTAGCTCTCGCGGATTTAACTCAGCAAATTCTTTACTGTTGACAACTCCATCAGCTGTGAATTTTTTTAATTTTTTCACAAGTTTATTTTGAGCATTAAATTTCCCGCGTTCAACTAAAATAACAAAAATACCTGGCGCTACTTGACCAATTTGTTCTGTCAGGAATTCAGTTACCTCATCATTTTTGCTGGCAAAGTCATATAAGACTACGAGTTTCGTTTTCGCGAATAAACTTAAACTATTCAAAGCTTTTTGCAGTCGCGGAATTACTTCTTCCTCACCCCTTTCAATTCGCTCAATAGTGGATTTAGGATGGCGCTTAATAAATTCCTTTAGCCAACGTTCTAGCTCTACTTGCAGCAGTGATTGATTTTCACCATACCAAAACTGGATGGCGCTAATTTTCTTTTTAATTTTAGTAGCTGTCATAATAAATGGATCTGGTGAATAATACTCTTTTTGCTGTCATTCCCGCGCAAGCGGAAATCCAGAACTGGATCAATTCAACTACTGGCTGTTGATTTCTGGATTCCGTATCAAGTACGGAATAACAATATTCACCAAACTCTAATAAATATCAACTTGACAATATAAACTAAGCTAGGTAAAGTTTATATAATTTAAACAAATAAAACAACATTCTTTCACAAAATAAGGGGTATTATTATGATACATTTAATAATAATTGGTTCGGCAATTGGAGCCGCTTGTACGGTTCTCGGCTTATCCGGTCTGGGAATTAATAGTAGAAAGTGGGCTTGTATTTTTTCCATTGTTGGATTTTTTGTCACTGGCGCAGCATTATTTGTAGCCAACGCAAAATTAATATCATTATATCTTACTGATAAAACCCTGTTGTCAGATTATCTGATTGTTGATCTTGATTTTGTTATTTACACTGGCTTGATAGTGCTAATTTTTTTCTTCATTCATCTGGCTACATTAATTAGCCTCATTGCTACAAACAAAGATTCATAATAAACCAAAAAATATCATTTTTACAAAGGCGGACCACAACAGTTCGCTTTTTTATTTTTCTGTGTTGATGTTTTTGTTGGCATATTATTTCACTTTAAACTGTTTTATTATTTTCGTTACTTGATGCCAATAATTTACCTGACAAATCGTAATATTATTTGCTATAAAGCTTGTTGTATAAACTGACGGGGGTTTAAAAATATTCTCTTTTTTTAAAAATTTAACTAATAAAGTAATGTGTGGCTCAAAATTCTTACCAATAGTACCATAAGTTCCATAACGTCTTATTAATTTTTTTTCATCAATTATTGGTTTTCTTTTTAACATCCAAGGCATCTTACCTGTACGTAATCTAGAACAAGAATTTACGACTTTTTTATTAAGCAATCTAATTTGTTTTGATTTTTTAAAATTAATTTCTAAAGAAATTGTACCTACATTAATTTTTCCACCAATAATCTTAAATGGTTTTATATGTAGACTTATTTTTTTAACAACATCAATAAGTTTATCTAAACGATTCTTTGAAATATTAATATGAAACAAAGAAACATGTGGAATAAGCTTGTGATTATCAATAACATAACGCACCGGCATACTTTTTGCCAAAGTGCGGGCGAATTTACCGACCTTAGCCCGTATTAATGCTGGCGGTAAAATTACAATATCTAATAACATAATATTTAAAAAAACTATAAACTAGGAACGAGGAACTAGGTATTAGGAACTTAAAACTTCCATCTCACCCCAATTTTTCCCTTGCTTAACATCTACTACAATTGGCACTGAAAGTTTGAGCGCTTGTTCCATTTGTTCTTTAACAAATTTAGCCACTTTGTGAATATCGTCCTCTGGCACTTCAAACACTAACTCATCATGCACTTGGAGTATCATTTTACTGCTTTGAGAAACTTCAGGCAACTTGGCAGCCACTTTTATCATGGCTAGTTTCATTAAATCAGCGGCCGTGCCCTGGATAGGTAAGTTTACTGCCATTCTTTCAGCTTGAGCCCTAATTTGTTGTACTCCCGAATTTATTTCTAGTATTTTGCGTCTTCGGCCAAGCAGGGTGAATACCTCGCCTGTTTTTTTGACTTGTTCTTTAATATTTTCTATCCAGTCTGCTAATTGAGCAAATTCACTAAAATATTTATCAATAAAAAAGCGCGCTTCCTCGCGCGAAATACCTGTTCGTTCAGCCAAGCCCCAAACGCCCATACCGTAAAGTACTCCAAAATTTACTTCTTTAGCTTGTCGGCGCTGGTCAGAAGTAACGTCTTCTGGCTTTACACTAAATACAAACGCGGCCGTAGCGCAATGAAAGTCTTCACCTTTTTGAAAAATATTTTTCATTTTTTTATCATCAGCAATATGCGCCGCTAGCCTCAGCTCTATTTGTGAATAATCAGCTGATAACAAAACATAACCTGGCTCAGCAATAAATGCCCGCCTTAATTCCTTGCCCAAATCTCCTTTGATAGGAATATTTTGTAAATTAGGGTCAGATGATGATAGTCGGCCAGTAGCCGTAACTGTTTGGTTAAAGCTGGTGTGCACGCGGCCGGTTGCTTTATTAATAAGTTCTGGCAGTGCTTCAATATAAGTTGATAACAATTTACTTAACTCACGATGATCAATTATTAAATCAATAATCGGGTGTTCCCCGCGCATTTTTTCTAATTCCGAAGCAGCGGTAGAAAAGCCGGTTTTAATTTTCCTGATTCCTTGGGGCGATATTTTAAGACGGTCAAACAGCACTTCTTTGAGTTGTTTAGGCGAGGCAATATTAAAGTCGGTGCCGGACAGTTTTATTATTTTAACTGAAATTATATTCAGTTCTTTAGTAAGTCGTTTTCCCATAGCTTGCAAAAATTTTTCATCAATCTTAACGCCGACTTGTTCCATGCGCCCAAGCACTGGCACTAGGGGCATTTCAATTTCGTGGAATAGTTTATCTAATTTAGCTTTGGTTAAATATTTTTCTAGTTTTTCTTTTAGTCTTAAAGTATAGTCAGCGTCTTCGCCAGAATACCAAGAAACCTTTTCTATAGGTACTTGCTGCATATTAATTTGCCCTTTACCTTTAGGGCCAATTAATTCTTCAATTGGTTGCATACGGTAGCCGAATTCCTGAAAGGCCAGCGAGTTTAAGTCTAGCGTACGTTCATTACCAGCTCGCAGAAGGTAAGCCGCAATCATAGTATCAAAAGTTATTGGATTAAGATTCAAGCCATTATGCCATAAAGCTTCTAGGTCATACTTAATATTATGTCCGCCTTTGGTTAGCTTGTTATCAGTCAGCAGTTTTTTAAAATCCAAAGCAGAGGTTGAGGAAGAGGAAAGTATTTTTTTAGGGATAAAGTAGGCCTCACCAACTTTAAAAGCTAAACTAATTCCAATAAGCTCTGCTTGCCAAGGATCGAGCGATGATGTTTCGCTATCAATAACCACAAATATTTCTTGCTTGAGCTTCTTAATTAAACCAACCAAACTCTGATCGTTCGCTATTAATTGGTAATGGTGTTTCCCTTGAGTTTGTCGTTTCGGGGGTGTTACTGGTAAGGATAAGCTAGTTTGCAGTTGCGGGATTTTTTGTAAGAGTGATTTAAATTCTAATTTTTGAAATAGTTCAATTAACTTATTAGTATCAAAATCTCCAAAAATACAGTCTGTTAATTTAAAAGGAAGTTTGATGTCTCTAACAATAGTAACTAATTTTTTAGAAAGCTGAGCTTCTTTATAGTGTTGAGTCAATAAATTTTTAACTTTGGGTTTAATTTTTTGTGCTTTAGTTGAATTTTTCTTAAGTTCCTGGTACAGATTGTCTAAATTACCGAATTGTTGTATCAATTCCGCCGCGGTTTTTTCACCAATGCCAGGTACTCCCGGGATATTATCAGAAGGATCGCCTCTTAAAGCCTTATAATCAATCATTTGTTCTGGTAGCAAGCCATAACGATCTTTTACAGTTTTACTTTCGTAAGTAATGGTATCTGTCATACCATGTTTTAAAGTGTAAACTTTGGTGTGATCATCAACTAATTGTAAAGTATCTAAATCACCAGTAACAATAATATTTTCTAGCTCGGGGTGCTCTTTGGACAATTGTTTAGTAACTGTACCAATTACATCATCAGCTTCGTAACCTTCGATGGTATAAATTGGTAAGTTAAATGTTTTTACTAATTCTTTAATAATGGGGATTTGATCATAAAGTTCCTGCGGCTGTTTAACTCGCTGTGCTTTATATTCTTTAAATTCTTGATGGCGGAAAGTGGGACCTTTAAGATCAAAAGTTACTGCTACGTATTTTGGCTTTAATTCTTTTAAAACCCTGAGAAGAATAGTAGTAAAACCATAAGCGGCATTTATTAAAGTACCGTCCTTGGTAGTAAGTGGCGGCAGTGCGTGAAAAGCGCGATGCACTAAGGCATTGCCGTCAAAAATAACAAACTTTTCTCTAATCGCCATATTTAAAGTTTATCACAAAACCGCGCTTCGAGCGCTGCTTTGAAAAAGCGTTGGAGGTATGGAGGGTAACCCTCCTATGGCGGACAGGTCGAACCGTATAGAGGTTTTGTCGTCCCTATAGGGAGATCTATATAAGGGAGACGAGCCTTTCCTATTCTTATCCTGGAGGCCAGGACGGGAATTGCACCCGTGTATAGTGGTTTTGCAGACCACTGCCTTACTACTTGGCTACCTGGCCAAATTTCCTTTTAAGAATCTCTTTTTTCTGACCCGTTTTATAAAACCTCTCTCCCTTCACCGCCTCCCCTCTACTTTCATATTCATGAATTTCTAATAATTTCCATGGCCTATACCCCTTAGTGGATTTTACCTTTCCTTGGTTATGCAGGCGGAGCCGAACCAGAACATCAGCTGTGCTACCTATATAAATATCACCATTTAATAAACTAACCAAAATGTAAACGAAGTATTTCATAAATAATGGTTTTGTCATACCTACGGTCATCCCTTCGGAAGATGTCCCGTAGGTACACAGATCTCCCGAAGGGAGACAGACTCCCGCTTTACTACTTGTTTGTCTACCGTAGGTAGAGCTACCTGGCCCAATACTTATGACACACTAGACTTTAACAGATTATGAATCAAGAATCAAGAATGATGAATAAAACAAAAAAATCGAGAGGTTTAATATTCTCGATTCTTTATTCTAAATTATAGCTTTCACCTTTCGGGTGACCACCCGCAGGATGGCTAAATTCTGAATTTACAACACCTCAATAGTCAGGTATTGCAGCCCCCAGTTTTGCGCTTGTTCACGTGTTAACATCCAAATATCAAGGCGGTGGGAAAAGCGTGAGTTCATTCTATCTTCTACCACAAAAACCTTATCACCAAAATATTCAGGAATTCTGATTTGGGCACCAAGTGGCAACCAGTTGGCAGCCACAATTCCGTCGTGCACTACTTCACCAGAAGCGGTAACAAAGGGAGTATCGTCGGTTTGGTCGGGAGTAGAGGAGTAAGCGGTTACTGATACTTTAACATTGTAGCGAGCCGGCCGAAGGTCGGTTAGAGGAAAATTCTGCGGATCAATGACAGGCCAGTTAACAGGTTCTTCTATTACGATATTAATAAGCTGGTCATTACTATCAGCCGCTGCTACTGAATGCTGGGGAAAGGCCCATTCCAAAGCGACCGCTATCACTATAGCGATTATGAAAATTTGCTTTATTGAATCTTTCATTTTAGTCATAATAGGTAAATATTTTGTGTATCAAAAAACCCCTTATTGTGGGGAATCTCAACACTTATAATGATATCATATTTTTGCTAAAAGGTCAATTAAGGTTTATGTAATTTCTAAATCAATCAACACCATTTTAAAATTAAAAAAACAGCGTTCTAAGCTGTTTTTTTATAGATATGAAACTATTTTACTATTTTATGCAAAGCTTTCATCAAGCGTGACTTACTTCGCGCAGCTGCATTCTTTTTTATCACTCCTTTTTGCGCAGCACGGTCTAGGGCTTTAATAGCCAATTTAATTTTATTCTCAGTATCATTTGCCTTATCAGTCAAAGCTCGCCTAGCTTGCTTTAAAGCTTTAGCAGTAGTGCTAAGAATTTTATGGTTACGTAGCGTCCTTTTAGGGGTTTGTCGTAGATGTTTCCACGAAGCTTTCTTAATTGGCATAGTATAATTAAAGATTTTTACTTAAAAGTAAGATTTTTGAGAGCAAAAACAGTCTAACACGTAAAAAAAAATAAAGCAAGCCCTAATATTTTAACTTAAGGCGATAAATTCTACTTTTAAAACGACGCGGGAAAAATGCACCTAGGCGAACAATAGGTTTGTTCAGCCCTAAACGCCTCATTTTCTTTTTAAGATTGGTTAATGATTTAATTTGATCATATCCGACACAAATTAAATCGGGATTTAATTTTTTTACTAATTCATAATTGTGATTAATTCTTTTACTACCCAAACAGCAAAAGCTTACTTCCTTTAGTTTTTTTATTTGTTCTAGACGAATTTTCTCAAATTGTACTGGCGGAATTTTTTTAAGTTCGGCTGCTACTTTATCACGCGCTACTACTACTATTAATTGGTCACCATATTTTTTTGCTTGCCTTAAAAAATATTTGTGACCGGGATGTAGTAAATCAAAAATACCAAAGACTAAAACCTTGTGGTAAATTGTTTTAGTTGCATTACGCATAGTCCATTAAAATAATTTACTAATCTAAATTCACCAAGTTTTTTTAGTAACTCTTTTTTTAACAGTTAGTTTTTTAAGTTCGGCAATTTGATCTCGCATCGCCGCGGCGCGTTCGTATTCTAAATTATCAGCTGCTAGATTCATTTGATTAGTAAGGTCGTGAATTAAATAGATCAATTCTTCTTTTGGAAGTTTGTCTACTTTTAATGTTTTAGTAATTGGTATTACGTCGGCAACGGCTTTACCGCCACTTAATCTTTCCTCTGTAATTTTTTTAATTATGGATTGTGGCGTTATGCCATGTGCTTTGTTATAGGCAGTTTGTTTTCCGCGGCGTCTTTTGGTTTCGCTAATCGCTTGTTTCATTGATCTGGTGATTTTATCAGCATACATTATCACTTTGCCGTCAATATGGCGTGCGGCTCGGCCCATTGTTTGAATTAAAGCAGTAGTAGAGCGCAGATAACCCTCTTTATCAGCATCTAAAATAGCAATTAATGATACTTCAGGCAGATCTAACCCTTCACGTAATAAGTTAATACCAACCACTACATCATATTTTCCAGCTCGCAAATCATGAAGAATTTCTAAACGTTCAAAAGTATCTATTTCCGAATGTAAATAATTCACCTTAATACCTTCATCTTGCAAATAATCTGCTAAATCTTCTGCCATGCGTTTGGTAAGAGTGGTAACTAAAACTCTCTGTTTTTTCTTCACCGTTTCCTTAATAGCTTTTACTAAGTGATCAATTTGATGTTCGCTTGGTTTTAGTTCTATCTTAGGGTCCAACAGGCCTGTGGGGCGAATCAACTGTTCGGCAATCTGCTTAGATATTTTTTGTTCATAATCTGCTGGTGTGGCCGAAACAAAAATAGTTTGGTTTAGTTTGTTGATAAATTCATTAAATTTTAATGGTCGGTTATCAAAAGCCGCTGGCAGGCGGAAGCCATAATCAATCAATGTTTGTTTGCGGGAGCGGTCACCGGCATACATGCCGTTTAGTTGCGGTACTGTCATATGCGACTCATCAATAAATAATAACCAATTTTTATTGCCGCTCATAGGCGAGTCACGAAAATAATCAATTAACGCAAAGGGTGGGGTACCGGGTTTTCTACCATCAAAATAGCGGGAATAATTTTCAATACCATTACAATAGCCAGTAGTTTCAATCATTTCTAAGTCAAAAGTGGTGCGTTCTTGTAAACGTTGGGCTTCAAGCAGTTTCCCAGCTTTTTTAAAGTGTGTCACTTGATTTTGTAGATCATGCCGTATTTGCTTAAGCGCTGTTTTTAAACGCCTCTGGGGAGCTAAATAATGAGCGGCTGGGTAAATATCAACTGTTTCCAGTTTAGTAACCCTGTCTAGGGTTAAAGCTTCTCGTTCTTCAATATACTCAATAGTGTCGGCGTTATAGCGCAGGCGATAAAAGCGATCTAAGGAAAAAGCAGGATAAATATCAATCACTTCACCACTAACACGAAAAGTGCCACGCCGAAAATCTAAATCAGCGCGCGGGTATTGAAGCTTCGACAACTGCCGCAGTAATTTTTGTCGCGTTGTTTTTTGTCCTATAGAAATTTGGATTTTTACTTTGGCATATTCTTGCGGACTGCCGAGACCGTAAATACAGGAAACCGAGGCCACAATAATAGTATCGCGTCGGGACAAAATACTCTGGGTTGAAGCATGGCGTAACCTATCAATTTCCTCATTAATTTTAGTTTCTTTTTCTATATAAGTGTCAGATTGGGGAATATAGGCTTCGGGTTGGTAATAATCATAATAAGAAACAAAATAGTGCACAGCATTGCTGGGGAAAAATTGTCTAAACTCAGATGCAAGTTGTGCAGCCAAAGTTTTGTTGTGGGAAATTATCAAAGTCGGCCGTTGTATTTTGGCTATCACATTAGCCATAGTAAAAGTTTTACCTGAACCCGTAACGCCTAAAAGGGTTTGGTGTTTAAGACCTTTATTTAATCCATCCACTAACTTATCTATAGCTTGCGGTTGATCCCCAGTAGGAGAAAAACTTGATTTTAAGATAAATTTCATAATTTAAGTATAGACTGTATTAGTAATAAATAAAAAACGCAGAACTGTTATAGTTCCACGTTTATTTTCAGAGATAATTTAAAATTCAGTAAAGTTCGCATGCGCTCTTGCGTTTGGGTGGCGTTGGGTAGTTGCTAATATATTTTATAAATCCCCGTGCTGCATATTTTGTTTGAGTTATGTATTTTTGTTGTTGGTTTTTAGCTGAGTCATTAAGGATTAAGATATTATTTATTTGGAATAATAAATCTTGTTTTTGTGTCTTAGTACATTGATCTGCTGGTTTACTATTCTCCAACTGGTTAAAGATTTCTTTCAGTGCGTGATTTTCTTCAGCCCGGTAAATATTGTTGATAGTCGAACCTTCTAAAGGAAACAAAAATAGATAAGCAACGATTGCTAGGGCAAGGCCAGACCCTCTCCTTAATAATTTTTTTTGCTTGTATGGTGGAGCTAGCATCATTGCGATTCCTCCCATAAGCATGCAGCTTAGAATGAATAACGCAAGGCCATAATAATTAGACTGTACCATATATTATTCTCCATATTATTATTGAACAATTTTTAATTATTTTTTTAGTTTATTTTATATTATCTTAGTTTATAATAAACGCTTTGTCAATAGATAAAAAGAAAAAGCCGATATCTATTTTACATAGAACTCGACTTTATTTTTTTACAAGTGTATTATAGTTCATCATTATTTATACCGATAGAATTTTGATCCGAAACCTAAACATGTTGTTTTGTCGTAACGCGCATTCTTCTCCCACCAGGCGGCTGCTTGGGGATTATATTTTCTAAGTATAGAAATTGCTGTCGTAAGGTTTACAAGGACAGAATTCTGTAGATTATCTTTGTCAGCATCTTCCCCCAATACACCAATAGGGTCAATTATTGTTTGGTCTATATTTATTGGTAATATTAATCCGACCCATGCTCTTCGTACCCATTCAGGAGCTTCTCCAGTTGGCGCAGCTATAATTTCAATCATTTTTTGCATACGAACCTCTTGTTATATTATTATTGAACAATTTTTAATTATTTTTTTAGTTTATTTTATATTATCTTAGTTTATAATAAACGCTTTGTCAATAGATAAAAAGTCAATTATAATTAGGATATGATTGCACAAATTCTAGGAAAGGTAGCAGGAAAAACTGAGCGCTCAATAATAGTAGTGGCCGGTGGTGTTGGCTATGAAGTTTTTTGTACCACTGACCTGTTGTCCAAATTAGCCGATGGCGCAGAAGTTACGCTTCATACTCATTTAAATGTACGCGAAGACGCCCAAGATCTTTATGGCTTTACTGCCAAAGAAGATCTGAAGTTCTTTAAATTACTCCTCAATGTTTCAGGAATCGGCCCCCGCTCAGCTCTTAACATTTTAGAAGTAGCAAAACCAGAAGAGATAAGAAGAGCAGTTGTTAATCAAGATGCTGCTACCTTGCACGCCGTTAATGGCATTGGTAAAAAAACAGCTGAGAAATTAGTAGTGGAATTAAAAGACAGGTTAGAGATTACAGAATCAACTGGAGTAGTAAGCGATGATCAGTCAGCCCTGGAAGCCATTGTTAATCTTGGCTATTCAACCAGTGAAGCCAGGCAAGCACTGCGGTCGGTTAAAGATCAAGGCGGCAGTTTGGAGGAAAAAGTAAAAGCAGCTCTTAAAGCTTTAAGCAGAGCCTAAATTTTTTAAATCCTAAGTTCTAATTTTTAAATACTAAACAAATCCAAAATTCTAATCTTAAAATTAAAAAAATTTTGATATTTTAATTTTGATATTAGGTATTATTTAAATATTAGGATTTAAGATTTAAGATTTTTGTTAAAATATCTTTATGGAGTTAAAGATTATTTCAACCTCGGATCTGACCACTTTTATTGCCAGTTTGCCGCCAACCAGCGGTTTGTTTTTACAAACTTCAGCTTGGCAGAAATTTGAATTTAGTCAAGGTGCGACAGTTGATAGCCTAGGTTTGTTGGATCAAGAGAAATTGGTGGGAATAGCCTCGGTGGTTGAGCGGCAGCTGCCAGGTGGTTTTAAATATTTATATGTTCCACGTGGACCATTGTGTCAGGAAGATAAGTATTCTGACGATTTCATACAGTTATTAATTAAGCACTATCAAACTAGCGGTAGTGTATTTCTTCGTATAGAACCGTTAGATCTTAGTTCAGACTGGTTGCATGCCACTGGCTTTAAAGCGACAGATTCTAATCAACCAACAGCGAGTCTTCTTTTAGATTTAACTCAAAGTACTGACAAACTATTGGCAGTGATGCATCCTAAAACCCGTTACAATATCCGTTTGGCTGAAAGAAAGGGCTTAAGTTGGCGTTTGGCAGGGAGTGAGGGGCTGGAAGATTTTTGGCAGTTACTTAAAACCACTGCTCAACGAGATAGTTTTTCTTCCCATACCAAAGATCACTACAGATTATTGTTGGAACAGTTGGGTTCTGAACCTTTAGGGTCGGCAGAAGTTTCTGTACGCCTAGCGATAGTTGAACATCAAAATAAGCTGTTGGCAGGTAGTTTACTTACTTTCTCTCATGGTGTTGTTACTTATTTGCACGGTGCCTCGTCAAATGAGGCTAGAGAATTAATGCCAACCTATTTATTGCACTGGCGATCGATTACCGAAGCTAAAAAGCAGGGGTTTAAATTGTATGATTGGTGGGGTATTAGTACACCTAAACATCCAAAGCGCAGTTGGGAAGGTATAACCCGGTTTAAAAAAGGTTTTGGCGGAATGATAGTTGATTATCCCGGAACCTTTGATTATCCTTATCATAAGCATTGGTATGTTTTTTATTGCTTAGCGCGTAAGATATTAAGATGAGTTTTAGCCAATTAGAACAAGCCATTTTGAGAACCACAAGTTTTTTTGATATTTTTCAGTATCCTTTAACTAGTATTGAGTGTTGGCGCTTAATGTATGATCCTAAAAATAAAGTTGGCGCCGCAGCTTTTGAACAGGTAGAACAGGCATTAAAGCAATTGGTCAGCAAGCACGTTCTAATTAATACTTTAGGTTTTTGGCAACTTAAAAGTAGTCAGAGTTTATTTAAAGTACGGCAAGATCGCTATCGCCTTGCCTCGCAAAAATATCGCCGCTTAGCGCGTTGGATAAAAGCGTTTACTTTATTATCTTCCGTCCGATTTATTGCGGTTGTAAATTCTTTAGGATACCGTAACCCTGAGAAGACCGATGATATTGATTTGTTTATTGTGACTAAGCAGAAAAAAATTTGGTTAACACGCTGGTGGTTAACAGGATTGGCAAAATTATTTGGTTCACGACCCACTATTACTCATCAACAAGATGGTTTGTGTTTAAGTTTTTATTTAAGTGATAATCATTTGGCACTAAATGATTTAATGATTGGTGACGAAGATGTGTATTTTCATTTTTGGTTTACGCAAATGACTGTTTTATTTAATGACGGGGTGGGGAGAGAATTGATTAAAGCTAATCAGAATTGGCTTAGGTATTTTCCTAATCTGGAATTATCATTTATGCCGGTAACTCCACCAATTAATTTAGTAACTAGGTTAGTTAGAATAATAACCTCTTTGTTTACTTGGCGTTTATTCAATCCATTAGCGCGTTTAATACAAAAACAACTGTTGCCATCTGCTTTAAGAAAATCAGCTAATCAAGACACTAGTGTAGTGTTAAGTGAAGAAGTGCTAAAATTTCATAATCAAGATCGTCGCGCTTATTATTATGGTATTTGGCAGGCAAAATTAAGCTCTTTAGGTATATGATTTATACTGCTGTTATTTTGGCTGCCGGTAAGGGTACACGTATGAAAGAATTAAGTGCCGAGCAGCCCAAGCACGTAATTCCGGTGGCTCAGCGGCCTTTTTTGTTTTATTTATTGGATAATTTAACCAAGGCTGGGTTTACTAAATTAATAGTGGTGGTTGGTTATCAAAAAGAGGAAATGATAAAACGGCTTAAGGAGTGGCAAGGGCCGCCACTAGAAATAGTAAACCAAGCTAGATTTGTACCAGCAGATCGTTACGGCACTCTTTGCCCAGTTCAGGCAGTGGAACATTTGTTAAAAAATAAATCGTTTGTGGTAGTAAGTGGCGATAATTTATATTCTACTGACGATCTTAAAGTCATGGGTGAGGTTGAGAGTTTTAATTACATCGCTGGCTTGCCACATAGTAACTCGGAACGTTATGGTGTTTTAGTTGAGGGTCAGGAAGGATTTTTACAGCAAATAATTGAGAAGCCAAAAGATTTTGTAGGCAATTTAATAAATACAGGGCTTTACACTTTCACACCTGAGGTTTTTAAAGTAATGCCACAAGTAAAAATTTCTTCACGAGGCGAATATGAATTGACTGATGCCGTAACTATCTTGGCCCGCCAAGGCAGAGTAAAGATTAAAAAATTAAAAGATTATTGGTTGGATTTTACCAAACCAGAAGATGTAGTTATAGTTGATCAATTTATTAAGGCTGGCAAATTGTAATAACCAGAGCATAGTTTAGCTCCTGTAGTTTCCACCTACGCTCTCGTTGCACTCGAGTTTCGGCGGACAGGCATCCTCTAATTAACACACTGCTTACTCATTAAAGCTCTAGCGTTAGCCAGTGCACAGTTGGGCTCCTGTAGTTCAATGGATAGAATGGAGGTTTCCGGAACCTCTGACGCAGGTTCGATTCCTGCCGGGAGCACCAAGTAAGGAAAAGTCAAATTTAGTTGATTCGCCCGCCTGACTGGTGTGTGGCTCGCCCGCAGGCGGGCTCGCCGTGATTTTCAAAATTACCAAGAACCTGTTATAATTATAAATATCGTTTCGAACCACATTTGGTAAAAATTTTTCATCCTTACTTAATTAAAAAAAGGTTGAAAATAACCATTTTAATTATTAGTGAACTGCTGAATATGAAACAATCTATATTAATATTTTCAGTATTGTTTGGCCTATTTTTAATCCCGACTTTAGTAAATGGACAACTACCAACAACGGCCGCAACTAAAATGATTGAAATTAGTCCGACAGAAATAATAAACTATCAATGCCCCACTGAACTCGTTAACTGTATAATAGGAACAGTTCCCCAGTCTTACACTGGCAATGATGGTTGTACTCATTGGAAATGTGTTCCTCAAACAACTCTAGCCTGTCCCGTTGGATGTGTATGCAGGGACGATATAATTACTTGTCCAATAGAGCCAGATTGTAAAGCTCCTTGTGTGAAAAGTGGAGATTCCTGCACTTGTCCGGTAGAACCAAAACCTTGTCCAGTAGGTTGCATATGTTCGGGTGAGGGTATAACTTGTCCAGTGGAAAGCATGAAACCTATTGAAGTAAAAATTTCTAGTGAATCTGGAACTAAAATAGTTTCCATAAAAAAAGCCCCAAATGGGCTATCTCTCCAATCTGAAAAAGCAACTGCAATTACAAGAGAAAAGCTTGTTATTGAAGAGAATAAATTATCTCTTAAAACATCGACTGGAAATAAGGAAATCAAAATCTTACCAGAAGAAGCTTCATCCAAAGCAACGGCAGTAACCAGTGTTAACACGATTGAACTTAAAGAAGAATATCAACAGCCAATATATTCTATTAAAGGAACAAAACAAGCCAAACTTCTTTTCGTAATTCCTGTTTCAATGCATATTGAAACCAAAGTGAGCGCTGAATCTGGAAATGTCATTTCAGTAAAAAAACCTTGGTGGAGTTTCTTATCTTGGTAAAAGAATTTGCCGTTAAAGAAAAACTTGAAATTGTCAGCGGTGCGGCTTCGCCGTCGTTCCGAATTTTCGCGTGGGGAATTTTCCGGAAAAATACGTTCGGACTAACTCAAGAATACTGTAAGGGTGAGTGTGTGAATGAGGTAGAGTATTCCGCAAAGTCGGAATATAGAGGTTCAACTTGCCTTGTAGTGAACGAGTCTAAGCCAGTTCTATTTCAGGGTTCCTCTTGATGGCATAACGCCTGTTTGTAAGATTTATATTAAACTTGTGCGCCGTAGTTCCAGACGTAAAGTCGGAACCAAGAAAGATTCCTCTCGACCGCCTCGTATTGCTGCGGAGAGACAGTGGAGCAGAGGATTTTTTCAGTTTGTTAAACATTTTACTATCAGATATAATGTAAGGAGAATATGTGTAGTATTTAACCCTTTAAAGGGGCAGGTCTTAGGGGGCTATTAATTCTTATAATAATCTTTTAATAATTAACTATTTAATATTATGGATTTCAGCCAAAGCTTTACCACTGTTAATCCTCTATCGGGGGATGGAGAGAGGAAAACAGTGAGCAATACTATTTTTGATCATTTAATTCAATGGGGATTGCGTTTAACCGTACTATTAGTGCCACTTTTTTTCCTAACCTTGACTTTTGAGTTTTTTGAGCTAAATAAGCAGCTTTTATTGCTTGTTTTAACGGTTTTAATGTTTGTTTTATGGGTAGCCAAAGCCGTATTTACTAAAGGGACATTACTTAATAGATCTGTTCTTAATTGGCTGGTATTAGCATGGCTCGCGATAGTGGTTCTGTCCACTATTTTCTCTGTTGACCCCATCACTTCAATACTTGGTTTTTATGGTCGTTTTAATGGTGGATTGGTTAGCACCGTAGCTTATGCTTTACTATTTTGGTTGGTAATTAATAATGTTAAGGGAGTAGAAGGAGTACGCAAGTTACTTGGTTGGTGGTTAACGTCCTTAGGTATAGCTTCGTTTTTGTTAATTTTGCAACTGTTCGGTATAAATATATTAAGCTTTATTAGTACCCAAGCTGGTCTTTCGTTGTTTGGTAGTTCCCTTAATGCTACTCTGTTACTTTTAGCCACTAGTTTGCCTTTAGCCCTGTGGTTATCACGTGATGGTAAGACATTGTTAGCTAGGGTTGGCTCTTTAGTAGTTGTAGGATTAATTGCAGTAACTTTATTACTAGTTGATTATCAACTGGGTTGGTTAGCTGCAGTAGTGGCACTGGTTGTTTGGCTGATTATGGTATTTATTAAAAACGAGAGCGTTGGATTTAAGTGGACCATGCTACCATCTTTATTGTTGTTAGTATCAGTGGTGGCTTGGCCTATAGCTACTACTGCTTTTACTCAAGTGCGAGTGCCAGTTGAAGTAAATCTATCTACTCAAGCTAGTTGGAAAATTGCGCTTCAAAATGTTAAGACTAGTCCTATTTTAGGTAGTGGCCCAGAAACTTTTATTTTTGGTTTTTCTAAATTTAAGCCAGAAAATTTTAATGATTCCAACTTTTGGGCTTTTCGTTTTGACAAAGCCGGCAGTGAATTTGCTCAAGTTTTAAGTACTACTGGAGCAGTGGGTTTTGTTGTTTATGTTGCTATATTTTTAGTTGCTTTATACTTAGCTTGGCGAATGCTAAAAGACAAACAAGCGTCTGATTGGTACTTAAAAGCAGCTATACTTTCAAGTTTATTAGTGATGACTGTAGCCCAAGTATTTTATTTTGTAAATACTTCATTATCCCTTGCTTTTTGGCTAATTTTGGGCCTTTTAGCACTACTTGCCAAAACACGTGAACGCACAGTTTCATTAGTCTCATCACCTCGCGCCTCGTTTATTTTTTCTTTTGGTTTGGCTTTAGTTATCTTAATTGCTCTAGGTGTTTTCTATGGAGCAGGTACGATTTGGCTCGCTGATAAGGCCTATGCTGAAGGTCGTGCAAATGCTCGGAGTATAGATACTTTAGATACCGCTACCGAGCGCATACAGCAGGCGGTAAATTTAAATCCTTGGCGCGACGTCTATCGCATTAGTTTTGCTCAAGTTTTGTTAGCTCAGGCCAATAGAGTCGCGAGTCAATCAGCGGCTACTAACGAACAAGAGAGGAAAAACCAGATTGCTAATCTGCAAAATTTCATTGCCGCTTCAATAAACCAAGCAAGAGCGGCTACTGATTTAGGTCCTGAGAATGTGGCTAATTGGGAAGCGTTAGGTTCAATCTATCGTGGTACGGTATTATTTGCTCGTGACGCTGAGAACTGGGTGATAGAATCATTTAAGCAAGCTATTCCTAAAGATCCCACTAATCCAGCCTTGTATACTGAATTAGGAAAAGCTTATTTATTATCAGCCAGTAGGAAACTACAGGAAGCTAATCAGCAGGGGGCAGAGCAAGAACGGCTAAAAGCTGAGGCTGATTCTCAAATTATTTTAGCTATGGAGCATTTTGATAAGGCTATAGAGCTGAAGAGTAATTATACGCCGGCTCATTTTAATCAGGTCTTAGCTTATGAATTACAAGGCAATATTGATCAGGCTGTTGATAAGTTAGAAAGAATGAAAGAATTTAATCCTCAGGATATTGATGTGCTGTTTGAGCTGGGTAGTTTATACCGAAACAAAAACGAGGATGATAAGGCCTTAACTGCCTTTACTACTATTACCTCACTGGTTCCCAATCATGCTAATACGCGATTTTCTTTGGCTTTAATTTATGAAAAGAAAGGAGAAGTGGACAAAGCAATAGCCGAGCTCGAAAAAGTATTAGAAACTAATCCTGGCAATGAACAGGTTTTAGCCAAAATTGATGCTTTGAAAAATCAACCTGTAGAGGAACAGGAGCCGGAAATGCCAGAAAATCAGGGTGAAAATGAATAGAATTGGCTAAAATTAGGGAAAAAAGTTAGAAAAACCGCCCTTTTGACTTGGCTCAGGACGGTTTTTTGAATAATATGTAAAAATAAAGGTTTTTTAAGCTCTAGTATTAGCACTATATAGCAAGCTAGGTAGTCCAAAATCTAACCACAGAGACGAGGTGTTAGGATTAAAACCCTGGTCAAATACACTTGTTATTTAGGTAAGGTGAGTTTTTATTTTTAAATACATAAATGGAGGTATTTAGCCACCTAAACTTAGGCAAGTTTTCGCCGTGAGTTGAGGGGTATTTTATTGACTTTTCAGACCATAAAAAGCACAGAAAAACCATTGACAAACGCCATTTTTTGTGATATCTTATATATTAGCGATACAGTATCGGATATAGTATCGGATACAAAAAAGCCTTAATAAATAGCCTTTTCCAATAAGTAGGTCTAAAAATGCCTACTTGGCTATATTTAGCCAAAAAGTCGAAACAAATGTTAAATTTGGTCTGCCTTGCTCTATTAGTAGCCTGCAGTTTCAGGCGCTATAAGGTGGGCTAAAATAAACACCAAAAGTATGACCACGGATAGCGTGGTTGAAAAACCTCAAAAGAAAGAGGGTTTTCAACAAAAACCAACTTCTCCGGATACTGATTTAATATCTTTAAGCAAAGCAGCTTCTTTAACCCCTTATAGTCAGGAATACATTTCGCTCCTGGCCCGAAAAGGGAAGCTTTTGGCATGGAAAAAAGGCCGTAATTGGTTTACGACCAATCAGGCGGTTTCTGACTATTTAACTAAGCAGGCCAAAGAAGCTCAAGCAGAATACAAGAAAAAAACAGCTTTTACCCCAGAAATAGCTAAAACGGAGCCAGAAATCCCAGCTAAAGAGCTAATTAAGGCTTTTGGTGATAAAATTGACTCCAAATTAGAGGGATTTCGCAAGGAATTTGCGCCAGTATTAGAAGAAGTAAGTTCTAGAGTAAAGCAAGTTGTTACCCAGCCAATACAGCTTCAAGATCAACCAGTGCCGCCGGACTTAATAGTTAGGCGAAGATTCCACCGTTCCCCCTTGTTTTACACAATTTTAGTATTGGTAGCTTTGCCATTACTGTTTTTTGGTCTTTCCAAGGGTTTGGCTGATGATTTACCCTATCGCCTGTTGGCTGCTTTTAAAAATGCCTGGACTTTGGATGGGCATCGAGCGGGAACTCATGCAAATGAAGTATTAATTTTAAATGAAGCTGGTAATATTTCCATTAAAGGACACATAGAAACCCAAGGACAATTAAGGTCATATGCTCGCGATGGTGTAGCGCCAATTATTGTTGATTCAACTTCTAAAGTAGAAAATCTGAACGCAGACTTACTGGATGATTTTTCTAGCGAGCAATTTACCCTCGCCTTTGTCACTAATAATGGCAACATTACTACTGATGATGTTTATTTAAGAGGTAAAGTTGAAGTGGGCCAAGTTCTGGAAGTAAAGGGGGCAACGCGGTTGTTAGATGAATTACTAGTGTCAGGTGGTTTAGGTGTTTGGGGCGATGCAGTGTTTCATAATGACGTGACTATTGAAGGTGATTTAGGAGTGCAAGGCACTGTATCATTAAACAACGACCTTGTTACTAATGGTAATGATTTAATTTTAGGCCAAGGCACTATAAAAACTGAAAATCGTGAGTTAGTCGAAAATCTTAATGCTGAATTATGGAACGGGTTGGCTTCA
>JBDRTU010000063.1:0-5853 GCA_043823825.1 Patescibacteria group bacterium | reverse complement strand
TGGTGGTGGAAAAAAGAACATTTAGATGTTCAGAATGTTACTATTTGTGGAGCTTCGCGTCTGCCTGATGGCCGCATTCCGCGCGTGACGTGGAACGACGACGAGGTGAACTTCTGCTGGTTCCATCCTGATGTTGCTGATGTCATTTGGCGCGGCCGTGCAGTAGTTTCTTAAACTTTTTACTTAAAACTTGTATCCTTTAAACAATCGAAAGGAAAAACCATCATAAAACCCCAAATGTTTTTATTACGTTTGGGGTTGTTTTTTATAGTAAACTTCGCTAATATAATTAGTTTGCGTCGGACGGGTAGCGAGATAGATTAAATCTATTTTTCTTTTCCATTTGTATAAAATAAAGTATAATGTAAGCGTATGACATACGCGCGGGAGGAGAGTACTAAATTACTAGTGAATGTCGTCGCTGATATTTGGCGATTTCCTTGGTGGTGGTACACTAGCGGAGTAAAATTTATTGGCGAGTGGTGTATGATGCGAATGCATGAAACTTGGGAGCGCTTAGCGATCGGCTTATTTTTTAGATATTTTTTTAAGCCAATGTATGGCGACTATACGATTTCTGGACGCGCCATTAGTTTGGCAATGCGGTTTGTTTTAATTATTTATAAATTAGTACGCTTAGCATTTTGGGCAATTTGGTACACTGCCATTTTTATAGCTTGGATGGTTCTGTTGCCAGTTACTCTGCTGTTTATTTTTATCTAAAGTAATGCCGCAAATCGCATGGACAATTAGGCCAACCTTGCCGTCGCTCCTTGCGCGTAAATTTAGGTTGACGCTGTATCGCTATGTTGGTGGTTTAGCCTTACTGTTGGCAGTGTTCTTTATATTAATTTATGTAAAGCGGTTGTTAGTTTTCTTAAACGAAGGCGGAAGTTTATGGGAGTCAATAATGCCCGCTGCTGAGCCGGCTCGTTTTTGGTGGTTGGCAGTATTGCTAGTTGCTTATGTTTTTTATCGTTTAGAGCGCGAACACACTGAACGTCAGATTTTATCAGCTGCGAGTCAGACAATAGCCATAGAAAAGTATTTAAGTACGGAAACTTGGCAATTATTAGAAGAAGCATTTCGTTATGCTCATAAATTCTCACATAGGGAGATTAGTGAAATTCATTTACTAGCAGCTTCGTTAAAAACTCGAACGGGACAAGCAATTTTTTCCCGTTTAGGTGTTGATCCTGATAAACTTTTTTCCACTCTTTCTCATGCTTTTGGTCGCCCGGCTCAAGGAGAGAGTCCGGGTTTAAGCGCTGGTGCGGTAGGAGTATTAGGCAAAGCTTGCGAGTTGTCTTTAGAGCGTCGTAGCCAGCAGATAGAAGTTGGTGAAATGGTATTATCTGTAGCGCAAGGCGACTCATTAGCTAGGGAAGTATTAGATGAGTTGGCTGTGGAACCTGTAATGATAGAAAATATAACTCTTTGGTTTGCGGTGCGCCGGCGTTTAAGAAGCGAAATGTCCAGGCGCGCTCGCCGTGCTACGTGGCGTCCTAAACACGCTTTAGATAGAGCATATTTAGCAGTAGCAACCCCTTTATTAGATCAGATTAGCCATGATTTAACTTATTTAGCGGCGCATGGTTATGTTAAACCTTGCATAGGTCGTGACAAAGAAATAGAGGAAATTTTCCGAATTATTGAAGGTGGTCGCTCTAGTGTTGCTTTAGTTGGCGAAGTTGGTGTTGGTAAAACAGCTATTGTTGAAGGTATTGCTCAAGTCATGGTGGCAGAAGAGGTGCCTCAACTAATGAAAGACAAAAAATTACTAGCATTGTCGGTTCCGGCTTTGGTGGGTGGAGCAAAGAGCGGAGCCGAAGTAGAACATCGATTACTGCAGGTGATGAACGAGATAGTACGCGCTGGCAATATAATTTTATTTATAGAAGATGTTCACAATTTAGTTGGGCAAACCACTGGAGGCAAGGAGAATTTAGATGTTTCCGAAGTGGTAGCCAATTTTATCAGTCAATACAAAATTATCACGCTAACTTCTACTACCCCGCTTGATTGGCGTAATTTTTTAGAAGGAACTTCCTTAGGGCAGAATTTAGAAAAAGTAAAAATCACTGAACCAGATACCAACAGCGCTATTCAGATTTTAGAAGCGACGGTTGGTTCTTTAGAACAGCAGCATAAGGTTTATTTCTCTTATGGCGCTATGGCCCAGGCAGTTGAATTGTCCCGTCGTTTTATTCCTGACCGTTTTTTGCCAGAAAAAGCAATTAAGCTTTGTGAAGAGGCTGCTATTTTTGTGCGTCAGCAAAAAGGGGATAAAGCTACCATTACAGCTGATGACATGACAAAACTAGTGGCTGGCAAGGTTAATGTGCCTATTACCCAAGTAAGCAAAGCCGAAGGTGAGCGCTTATTGAATTTAGAAAAAATCTTGCACCAAAGAATAGTGGGGCAAGACGAAGCAGTGCGTTTGGTGGCCTCAGCCCTTAGGCGCGCTCGGGTTGAACTGCGCTCTCAAAGTCGGCCAATTGCTACTTTTCTCTTTTTAGGGCCAACTGGTGTTGGTAAAACAGAATTAGCTAAAACAGTAGCATCTGAATATTTTAGTGGTGAAAAAAACATGATTCGCCTTGATATGTCAGAATACCAAACAGCAGAAAGTCTTTATCGTTTAATTGGTGCACCGCCTGGATCAGGTAAATCCAGTGGTTATTTAACTGAAGCCGTAAGACTACAACCATACTCGTTAATCCTTTTGGATGAATTTGAAAAATCGAACCCTGATATTCTTAATGCCTTTTTGCAGCTTTTTGATGATGGACGCTTAACTGATTCCAACGGCCGTACTGTTGATTTCACAAATACTATTATTATTGCCACTTCTAATGCCGGCAGTCAGTTAATTCAGGATAGTTTACGCGTAGGTAAAAATATTTCTGAAATTACTAAGGAGTTGCGAGAGAGCGAATTGAAGAATTATTTTAAACCAGAATTATTAAATCGTTTTGATGGCGTGGTAGTGTTTACTCCATTATCATTGCCAGAAGTAGTTAAAATAACCAAGCTGTTGCTTACTAAGTTATCTGAAACTTTGGCTCTAAAAGGCATTGCTTTAAAAGTGTCGTCTCAAGCCGTGAAAGAGCTGGCGCAAGAGGGCTTTGATCCGCTTTATGGCGCCAGGCCCTTGCAGCGGACTATTCAAGAAAGAGTAGATAATGCTTTGGCCAATTATTTATTAACTGGTAAATTAACTAGGCGTGACATGGTAGTGCTAGAGCCAGGAGGGGTGGTAAGAGTAGAAAAAGCAAGTAAATTATAATTAATTATGTTTAGAGAAATACCAGAAAAAGACTCAAGCTTGTATGCTCCAGAATCCCATGAAGCTACCTATGAACAGCTGGAGTTAGATGAGAACATTTTTCATAATTTAAGCAAGGTAGAGAAGTTGGTTCCTGAGTCAGAGCGAAAACTTTATCAAGGGAACTTAGAGAGCATTCGTAACTTCGCCTTCTATGACTTGGAACGTGAGTTTAATTTATTATTGCCGAAGCCTGATCACTCGCGCGATAAGCTGCTAGACGCGAGTCACGAGGCCATACCTTGTCTAGCGCGTCTAGCAGAAAAATTGAAGGGCTATGGTTTAAAAGTGCCATGGATTAATCCTAAAGTTGATGAGCAAATAAAACTACGCGATGAGGGAAAGTTAAGTGGAGGCAAAAAAATCAATTATTATAGAAGTATGGAAGAAGAACAGATGATTAAATTAATTTCTACTCATGATTCGTTAAAACAAGCTCTAACTTATGCTAATTCAAAAAAGAAAGTAGGAAAGTTGGGCCTATCAAAAGAGCAGGTGGAGAGTACAAAGCATATTATCGATCATTTTAATAATTTACCGCCTCAATATAAGGAGGAGTTTGACCGTTTAGTTAATGACGATGATTTTTATCATGAATCGTTAGATCGGCTAAGGCAGCAGTTAGATAGGCGTTTAGCTAAAAAGCAATTAGTTGAAAAACAAGAAGCCTAAGGTTTAACTTATGTCACTTAATACACCAAAGTTAGATGATCAGAGTTACCGCAGACACACTAGCGGCGCTGTTATTGGTACAATAGTAGGACTAATAATACTAGGGGCGTCTGGTTATTTTATTTTTAGTTCTTCAAATGAAGTGATTATGCCTAATATCAATAATCAGTCGGAAATAGTTTTTAGAGATGAATTTGCAGGATCAGAAAATACACTTTCTCCTAACCAGCCAGTATCTCCTGGCGCTCAAGAACTTAAAGCGGAAATTCTGCAACCAGGAAGCGGAGAGGTTGCGAAAGTAGGTGACCAGGTAACGGTCCATTACACAGGTTGGTTGACTAACGGCAGTAAATTTGATTCTAGTGTAGATCGCGATGAACCTTTTGTGTTTTCGTTAGGAGCCGGGCAAGTGATTCAAGGATGGGATCAAGGTGTAGTGGGGATGCTAGTTGGCGAAAAAAGAAAACTAATCATTCCACCTCAACTTGGTTATGGCGAGAGCGGTACTCCTGGTGGCCCGATACCTCCAAATGCCACTTTAATTTTTGAAGTAGAATTGTTGGCAATTAATTAGCTAAAGTTGCTAAGCTTGGTAATGGGTTGCATTATTAAGGGCTTTTTGATAACCTTAAGCAACTTATTAAATACCAATGTTTGTTTGGTATTTAAGGTGTGGATTCTTGCTAAATATGGTCTTTTTTGCCTTAGAATTAGCTAAATAACCAAAAGCGCTTGACAAGTTGGCTTTTTCTGTGTTAAATTTTAGGACTTTTTAAGCAAACGAATTAATTACAATTTTTTCAATAATTAACCTTAATTCAAAAATATATGCGAATCTATCAAATATATAGCTGGCACAAAAAAAACTTTAAGCGAGAGGTTGCTCGCTTAGTTCGTCCAGTTATGGAAAAGCAGAATATCTTTACTGGCCTTGGTTGGCTAGTGATTATGGCTCTACTTTTACAACCGTTATTTTTTAACACAACACAAGCGGCAATCAAAGGGTCAATCACTGTTTGTAAAGTAATTGCGGATACTAATGGAAATATTTTAGATGGTTCTACTAATCAAGGAACAACTTTTTCTGTTTCGGGATTTGATCCACAATTAGGACCAGGTTGGGAGCCGGCTGGAATCTTGCCAACCTCTAATTTTACAAGTCCTTTAACTTTCAATACTGATTTATTTTTTTCTGATGGCATTCTAGATGCCGAATGTGTTACCCCCTATAGCAACTTACCTCTTGGATTATATTTTTATAACCAAGAAGTAATTACTGGTTCAGGTTGGAATACTCCGCTATATAATGATCAACACACTTTATCAGTTACGACTTTGGCTGATTTCTTTCCTTATGATGCTAACTTGTTTGATGGTAATCCTAATAATGATGATCAGCGTAACACTAATTCAGATGGCGCCATTAAGCTTACCACTCCATCTGCTGGACGCCATCGCACTTTAGTGGTTTTAAATCAATTGCCGGCAGTATCTAGTGATGGTTTTTTGGTAGTTACCAAACAGGTAATTAACGATAACGGCGGTAGTTTGCAAATAGGAGATTTTCCTTTATTTGTAGATGCAACGCCAGTAACCTCGGGTCAGACAGAAACTTTAATCGCCGGCATTTATACAATTAGTGAAACTAACCAGCCCGGTTATGCCGCTACTTTTTCGGGCGATTGCAGTTCAAATGGACAAGTAACAGTGGTGGCTGGTCAAACTAAAACCTGCACCATTACTAATAACGATATCCAACCCAAACTAACAGTAGTTAAACAAGTAGTGAACGATAACGGTGGTAGTTTACAGGTTGGTGACTTCCCATTATTCGTAAACTCTACCCCTGTAAC
>JBDRTU010000062.1:0-14403 GCA_043823825.1 Patescibacteria group bacterium | reverse complement strand
TGTGGATAAATCAGTTATCTTGTGCTATAATATTAATACGAAAATAAACTATTCTACTCTATAAATCCTTAGAGTTTCAAGGAAAGGGGGTGAGAAAATGAATAAGACAAAAGGTTTTACATTGATTGAGTTACTAGTTGTAATTGCCATTATTGGTATTCTTTCCACCCTGGCTGTGGTTGCTTTGAACAACGCGCGAGAAAAAGCCCGAGACGCTAAAAGAATTGCTGATGTTAAGCAAATCCAAACCGCTTTGGAACTATATTTTGTTGATCAGGACGGTTATCCTTTAGAAGGTGCTGCTGTTACTTTAGGAGAAACTAATTATTTGGTTCTTTGCAGTGGACCGAATAACGACGGTTTCCGTCTTATAGCTAACGGCGTTAATGGTTGTGACACAACTGGCACTACGGCTATAGTATACATGGGTATGGTGCCAGACGCTCCCACGCCTCCTGCAGGAAACACATACACCTATTGTAGTACAGCGACAACCGGTGGTGCTTGCGCAGTTAGTGTTAATAGTTATCTAATAAGCTTTACTCTAGAGGGACCAACTGGTGGGTTAGCTGCGGGCGCTCACACTGCTACTCCTAATGGTATTCAATAATAGTTGTGAGTTAATTGTATTAGAAAAATCCTCCTAACTTAAGGAGGATTTTTCATTTTTTTAAAACACAGATCTATGATAAAATATTAGTGACAATCATAATGTCGTCTTTATATTATTTTGCCATATTTTTCTTTTTATTTGGTTTAGCGCTTGGTAGTTTTATTAATGTAGTAATACTGCGGTTGGCTGAAGGTAAAAGTATTCGTGGCCGCTCGCGCTGTCCCAAGTGCTCGCGGCAACTTTTGTGGTATGAAAATATTCCCTTGCTCTCTTTTATTTTTTTAAGGGGTAAATGCCGCAGCTGTCACAGTGCTATTTCTTGGCAATATCCTTTGGTGGAACTGGCTTCGGGTATTTTGTGGTTAATGAGTTACCTTGTCATTGCGAGCCACGCCGGTGGACGGGGCGAAGCAATCTTATATTCCGGCCAGGGGATTGCTTCGTCCTTATCACTCCTCGCAATGACGCAAGCGGAGTGGCTAGGAGTAATAACTTTTGGCGTATTTTCAAGTTTCCTTTTGATATTATTTGTGTTTGACTTCAGGTGGTATATTTTGCCCGATGCCATCACCATACCGGCAATTATTGTCGCCTTGGTATTAAATTTAATTTTAGGCAAAGACTGGCCATGGCTATTAGGAGCCACTGCTTTAGGTGCATTGTGGTTTGGTTTGCAGTATTTTGTCTCTCGCGGCAAGTGGGTGGGCTCGGGGGATATTCGTTTAGGCGCTTTAATGGGAGCAATGTTGGCCAGTTGGCATGGTTTATTACTGACTTTAATGCTTTCCTATATTGTTGGCAGTTTAGTGGCAGTGGTTTTATTACTACTTAAAAAAAAGGGTTGGAAAAGCGAGCTTCCTTTTGGCGCTTTTTTAACAGCCGCTACTACAGTTACACTGCTTTGGGGAGAAGTGATTTGGGATTGGTATTTGGGGCTGTTATGGTAGAATTAAGTCATAAGGTCAAAGGATTTGTATGTTTGTATATAAAAAAAAATTATTGTACAGCCCAAGTGGCTTTACCCTAATGGAGCTGTTAGTATCTGTGGCAATATTTTTAATTATCACTGGTTTAGTGATTGTTAATTTCCGTAGCGGCCGTTATCGTGATGAATTGGTTGGAGCAGCCGAAGCAATACAGACTAGTTTAAGGGAAATGCAAACTGCTTATAATTCAGGAGATACAGTGGAATGTGTTACTGGGGAAAAGGAACCCCCAGCAAATGGTTTTGGTGTAGAAATAACCGAAATACCAACCATTAAAACTTTTGCTGATTGTGGTAAGGATACCCCTGGTGTTGATTATCAATATGAAGATACTGATGTACTGTTAAAAGAGATAACTATTTCTTCCCATATTACAGTTGATATAACTGCGCCTAATGAATTAACTTTAAATGTGGTATTTGCGCCCAATTCAGAAGAAGTAAGAATTAATCAGGATGTTAATTTTGGAGGTGATGCAGAAATTTTGCTTGAGCACACAAAATCCGGGCGGCAGGCAACTGTTACTATTAATTCAATAAGCGGGTTGATATTTTATGAGTAAATGCCTTAAATTATTTAAACTAGCAAATTGTCAAACGGCTGGAGACAACCGTAAAACTGCTGGGCAAGGTTTGTTAGAAGCCACTTTAGCAATTGGTATGATTTTAATAGGCTTGGGAGCTATTTTAACTTTTACCCTAAAAAATATTTCTGCTGCTGCTGATAGCGGTCAGCGGATTACGGCTGCTAATTTAGCGCGCGAAGCAATAGATGTTATTAGAGGGGTGCGCGATAGCAACTGGTTGGCATCTGGCAACTCCGACCCGGGTCGTGCTTGGGACTTGGGCTTAGCTCCCGACCCCAACCAACCAGCCATTGTAATATTTTATTTACCAGATGGCACGCCAATTGAGCCTGCTAAGTTTGAAATTGATTATATTCCCACCAGTACTGATGTAAATGATAATGAATATAAACTTTACAGACATTATCAAAATCATGAGTGGATTCAAGATTCAACCGGGTCGTCAGCAGATTATAATCCCACTGGTTTTAATCGTTTAATAAAGCTTGATCCAGTTTGCGATAACGGTAGTGACATTGAAGTAAGAGAAGGTGACGCCAACTGCGGTAGTGATACCAAAGTAGGTATTAGAGTGCAAGCAACAGTTAGTTGGCAAGCCTCTGGTATTTTTGGCGGTATTACTCGCCGCAGCTTAACTATGCAGGAATATTTATATAATTGGAGATAATGAAAATGAAAAATGTAAAAATCAAAATTCAAAAATACTTTTCTTCGGGCTTTACTTTAATGGAAGTAGTGGTAGTGATGTTTATTTTTACTTTAGCTGCAGTAATAATTGCGGAAATTTTTATTAATGTTCAGCGGGCGCAGCAGCGCACGCGTGATTTACAAACTGCTTTTACTGATGCGCGTTATGTGTTAGAGGTGATTGCAAAGGAAATTCGCTCTGGTTTTATTAATTATAGTGAATACACCGTCCAGGGAGAGGAGGTAGCACAAAATTCTAACTTGTATATTACGACTAGTCAAGGTAATTCTTTGTATTTTAGAAAAGCTCCAGTAGCTGAATGTCGCGGAACGGTTGATTGTATACAACTATCCAAAAATGATGGAGTTGAGTGGTTTGACCTTACCACCCCCACTTTACGGGTTGATACATTAGAATTTTTTGTGACGCCTTTAGAAGATCCTTTTCCCACCGAAGTAACAGCGACCACGCCAGATATTCAACCCCAGGTTACTATTGTGCTTAAAACCAGCAGTACTAATATAAAAATAGCAGAGCAAAAACCAACTTATTTACAAACTACTGTTACGGCGCGTGTATATGCCAGATAATTAACTTTAATGTTAAAAGTTAAGGCTTAAATGTCAAAATTTATAACTAGAAAAAAAAGTTTTAAGCAGCGGGGTAATGTTTTATTATTGGCGCTTTTGTTGTTATCAGGCGGTATTGTAGGCGGTTTAACAGTGGCGGTGTTAGTAGTTAGTGAAATACGGCAGGCTAATAGTCTTGATAATTCGTTGGTGGGATATTTTGATGCCGAGGGAGGATTAGAACAAAGTCTTTATAATATTCGTAAGGATGATTGTGATATGGGTTGTAATCATCCAAGTTTTGATGATCAATCAACCGTCTGTAAAGCAGATGCTAAGTGTAAAACTAAGATCAATCCCGCTACTTCTGTAACCATACCGTTAGTAAGAGTAGATGATACTTTTACATTGGATATTGATCCCAGCGACGGTATGATTGAGCTAGAGGTTTCTTGGTCTCAGGGTGGCGGCGGCAACCTGCCATTTTTAGAAGTGTCATTTGTTAACATCACTGATACTGGTACAGAAGTGATTAGGCCAAATTTGGGTCAGCCCTATTCTTGCGTTTTACAAACACCAGAAAATGTTTGTTATGAGGATATTACTCCCGCCTCCCCTTTAATACTAAATGATGACGAAGGTTTTATTGCTGGGGATACTTACCAAATTAGATTTAAGGCCTTGGCAAACAATTTAGTTAATTTAACAATTAAATCAAATATTTCCGAAGACGAAAGTTTTTCCCATTATTTAGATGTAACTAGCCGTTCTAGTAAAACTACAGTGCGGCAAGAATTAAAAACCAGTGTGCCGAGTCAGTTGCCGATATATGGTTTTCCCGATTACGTGATTTTTTCAGAACAGGAAATTACTAAGTAAAGTTTTATGCTGAAAGCAGAAGCGAGCAAGCGGATAATTAAGTTACGAGCCGAGATTAATCATCACCGTTATCTTTACCATGTGAAAGATAAGCAGGAAATTTCTGACGCTGCTCTTGATTCGCTCAAACACGAGTTAGTTAAACTGGAAGAGCAGTGGCCTGACTTGATTACACCTGATTCGCCAACTCAGCGAGTGGCAGGCGAACCATTGAAACAGTTTCATAAGGTGCGCCACAGCCAACCCATTATCTCAATAGAAGATGCTTTTAATTTTGAGGAAGTAGAAAATTGGCAGACCCGCAACGAAAAATTACTAGGCCACCAGATTAAGGGTTATTTTACTGAACTCAAAATAGATGGCTTGTCAGTTGTGCTAACTTACCAAAATGGTTTATTAGTGCGCGGCGCTACGCGTGGCAATGGGCTGGTGGGAGAAGACGTTACTTCTAACTTGCGTACTATAGAAAGCATACCGCTTAAGCTAGAGAGTAAAGGCCCTCCGCCAAAACTTTTAGAGGTGCGGGGAGAGGTTGTGATAACTAAACAAGAACTTAAGCGTATTAACCAACAACAACAGGTCCAAGGATTGCCTAGTTTCGCCAACCCGCGCAATTTAGCAGCTGGTTCTATTCGTCAGCTTGATCCCAAAATTGCAAAAAATAGGCGGATGGATTTTTATGCTTTTGAAATATTAACTGATTTGGGCCAAAGCACCCATGCCCAAGTTCATCAATTATTGAGGAAATATGGTTTTAAAGTAAGTCCTTATTGTGAAGAAGTGCCCAATCTTAAAGCATTTGAGCAATATGTAAAAAAATGGGAGGCGAAGCGGGACAAGCTTCCTTACCAAACCGATGGCATTGTTTTGGTAGTGAATAACATTGGTGACCAGCAGCGTTTAGGAAGCGTAGGAAAAACAGAACGCTGGATGTTGGCTTATAAGTTTCCATCTGAACAAAGTACTAGCCGGATTAAAGATATTATAGTTCAGGTAGGGCGTACCGGTACCTTAACACCAGTTGCAATTTTAGAGCCAGTTAGATTAGCTGGCACTACAGTTTCTCGCGCCACACTGCACAATGAAGATGAAATTAAGCGTTTAGATGTTAGGGTTGGCGATACAGTGATAGTACAAAAAGCTGGTGATATTATCCCAGATATTGTGAAGGTGTTGCCTAAGTTGCGCACCGGCAAAGAAAAAATTTTTAAAATGCCAACCCTCTGTCCAGCGTGTGGATCAGTGGTTATGAGAAAATCGGGAGAAGTGGCTTGGCATTGCACTAATAAGAATTGTTTCGCTGTTTTAAGCGAGCGTTTACGCTATTTTGTTGGCAAGAAAAGCTTTGATATAGATGGCTTAGGTCCTAGGATATTGGATCAATTATTAGAGCAAGGATTAATTAAAGATGCTGCTGATTTGTTTACTTTAAAAGTTGGCGATTTAGAACCGTTAGAGCGTTTTGCAGAAAAATCAGCCCAAAATTTAGTAGAGTCAACTAATAAAGCCAAAACAATTGAATTGCCCCGTTTTATTAATGCTTTAGGTATTCGCCATGTTGGCGAGGAAACTGCTATTGAATTAGCTTCTTACTATAGTAATTTGGCCCGTCTGCAGCAAGCTAGTTTGCAAGAGTTAGAAGGTATTGCTGATATTGGCCCAGTGGTAGCTAAAAGTATTTATGAATTTTTTCAAAATAGCGCCAATCAGAGATTTATTAAGCGATTACAAGATTTAGGAATAACTGTTCATACAATTATCTCTTCAAAATCAGGTAAACTCACTGGCAAAATAGTAGTGGTTACTGGTTTTTTGGAAAATTTTACAAGAGAAGAAGCTAAACAAGCAGTGAGGCGGTCTGGTGGAAAAGTTAGCGAGTCGGTTAGTTCTCATACCAGTTTAGTAGTTAAAGGCAAAGACCCGGGATCTAAATATACCCAAGCAGTTAAGTTGGGAGTTAAAATAATTTCTGAAAAAGAGTTTAGCCAGCTGGTTAAATAGAATTGTCAGGAAAAGAGCGATTGATCAGCAATCGCTCTTTATAATTTAGTAGGATACGGGATTCACTAATCCACCATTCTTCGTTTTCCTTAGCGAGGAAATTCCGGTAAGAACCCGTATCCTACATATTTTGGACAATTTAATTATCATCCTCTTATTTTAATTTGTCAAGTTCTTAAGTATACTCCGATTACCTTAGTATTGGAGTTTATTGTTCTTCATAATACACCACTATATTTGTCCCCGCCTGCCAAAGTCTAAACTTGTGTTTGCTTTTGTCCGTCATTAACCTAAAAGAGCTCACCTTGCACTTTGATCGGGAGGACGGTTGGCGGGCAGGCCGCACATCCGTAGTCCCTATAAAAATCAAGACGGAGGCGTGTCAAGTATTTTTGCCAAAACCTCAAAATTACCTTAAAATTATTAATATGTCATTACAAAAATCAGAGGTTGAGAATTTGGCTAAATTGGCAAGACTGCAATTAACAGATCAGGAAATAAGCCGGTTAACAAATGAATTGGCTGATATTTTAAATTATGTTGGAAAGGTTAATGAGTTGGCTAGCAAAGTGACTAGTAAATTAGAATCAACGGAATCAGCCCTTAGAGCTGATCAAATTAGAACATTTACAGAAGAGGACAAATTGTTAATTGTTGACAAAACAGATAAGAATAAATTAATTAAAGCGCCTCCGGTATTTGGCCAAAACTAATAATATGAGTCATTTATTAGATTTATCTATCAGCCAATTACAGGCGGGTTTAAAAAAAGGCGAGTGGTCAGCGGTGGAAATAACACAGGCTTATTTAGATCGCATTGCGAAATTAGATTTTAAAATCAAAGCTTATTTACAAGTTACAAAAACACTAGCTTTGTCCCAGGCAAAAGTGATTGATAAAAAAATTACCCACGGCGAGAAACTGGGAAATTTATTTGGTATACCAGTGTCAATTAAAGATGTGTTGATGACTAAGGATATTGTCACTACTGGCGCTTCTAAAATATTGCAGAATTATCTGCCACCATATAATGCAACGGCGGTTGAGCGGCTGCTGGCGGCAGATGCGATAATACTAGGAAAGACCAATTGCGATGAGTTTGCTATGGGAGCTTCTGGGGAAAATTCTGCATGGCAAATAACCCATAACCCTTGGAATGAAAAGTGCGTCCCCGGTGGTTCATCTTCAGGCTCGGCAGCAGCAGTTGCTGCTCAAGAATGCCGTGTATCTTTGGGCAGTGATACTGCCGGTTCAATCAGACAACCGGCTAGTTTTTGCGGATTAGTAGGAGCAAAGCCAACTTATGGACGCGTTTCTCGCTATGGTTTAATTGCTATGGCTTCGTCTTTTGATACGGTTGGGCCTTTGGCTTCTACTGTTAAAGAAGCAGCCCAAGTGTTGCAAGTTATTGCCGGGCATGATCCTTGTGATTCTACTAGTCAGAAACAAACAGTACCTGATTATGTTAAGTTATTAGAACAGGAACCTAAAAGATTACGGATTGGCGTAGCTCGGGAATTTTTTGCTCAAGGTTTAGACAGTAAGGTAGGTAAGGTGGTTGATCAAGCTGTGGCAGAGATACAAAAACTTGGCCATCAAGTATCAGAAGTAAGCTTGCCTAATATGTCTTTAGGCGTAGCCACTTATTATATTATCACTCCAGCGGAAGTAAGTGCTAACCTAGCTCGTTATGATGGTTTGCGTTATGGTCAGGCAGTAGATTCTCAAAGCTTATTTGAATTTTATACTAAAACCCGAGGGCAATTTTTAGGTTCAGAGGTTAAGCGGCGCATTATCTTAGGCACTTATGTTTTATCAGCTGGTTATTATGATGCTTATTACCGCAAAGCAGTATTGGCTCGGGAAGCTATAAAAAATGATTTTAAAAAAGTTTTTGATAAAGTGGATGTGGTTGTAGGACCAACTACACCCACTATGGCATTTGCTTTAGGAGAAAAAACTGCTGATCCTTTGGCAATGTATTTAGCTGATATTAATACGGTGCCGGTAAACATAGCTGGAATTCCGGCGGTATCACTGCCTTGTGGTTTGAGCAATGGTTTACCAGTTGGTTTGCAGCTTATCGGGCCTGCTTGGTCAGAGGGGTTGTTATTTCAATTAGCTCAAGCATATGAAACAGCGCGCGGCCCTTTACCTATACCTACGTTTAAGTAGTTAATATGAACGGTATTACTGAATTAATTTCCGCTTACGGTTATATTGTTTTGTTCTTAGGGGTCGTAGTGGAGGGCGAACTTTTTCCTTTAGCAGCTGGTTGGCTTACTTCCTTAGGCACTTTAAATGTGTTTATCAGTATGGCCGTTACTTTTGTAGGGGTAGTGATAGGCGATATCATCTGGTATTACATTGGTTTGCGTTGGGGGCGCCCACTGCTTAATAAATTTGGTAAATTTATTTGGTTGAAACGTTCGCGTTTGCAAGCTTTAGAGCAGCACTTCATAGAGAATGGAAAGAAAACCTTGTTTATTGCCAAATTCATTTATTCTTTTGGTCATTCTTCCATTATTATTGCTGGTATGGCGCGTATGAATTTTAAAGAATTTTTAAAAGTTGACATATCTGCCGGGTTGTTATGGTCAATTTTGTTTGTTTGGTTGGGGCGGATATTGGGTCACAGTTTCTTATTACTCAACGATGTGATCAAGGATGTGACCGTTGCCATTTTTGTTGTGGCGGTAGTGTTAATAATATTGCACTTGGCTACTAGAAGAAAATTGAGCAAGGTGATCTGACTATGTTCTCACTAGTCGGTATTATAGGGGTGGGAACAGTGGGCGGAGCGCTATCTGAGTATTTTAAGAAGCGCACTGAACAAATAGTGCTTTATGATACTCTAAAAAAGTTAGGATCTCCGGCCGAAGTAAATCGTGCGGAAATTGTTTTTATTTGCGTGCCCACCCCTTTTGTGTCAGGTAAAGGTTTTGATAGTTCGGCAATTGAGGAAGCAGTAGGATTGTTAGTTGATCCAAAAGTAGTAGTTATAAAAAGTACTGTTTTACCCGGAACTACAGAGCGCTTGCAAGCCATGTACCCTCAGCATCAGTTATTGATGAATCCCGAGTTTTTACGCGAGGACTCGGCTGTTGAAGATATGATAAATCCTGAACGGCAGATCGTTGGTTACACCAAAGCTAGTCGCCGAGTCGCTTCCCAATTAATGAGCCTGTTGCCGCCAGCTAAGATACAAAAAATAGTTACCTCTACTGAAGCCGAAGTTATTAAATATTTTGGCAATGCTTTTTTGGCCACTAAAGTTATGTTAGCCAATCAGTTTTATGATCTGTGTCAGGCATTAGGAGCAGATTACCGGGTGGTGCGAAAGCTGGTTGGCGCTGACGAGCGGATTGGCCCTAGTCATTTAGCAGTGGCTCATGGGCGCGAGCGAGGCTATGGCGGTAAGTGTTTACCAAAAGACATTAAAACTATTATCAGTTTGGCTGAGGCAATGAAAGTGCCTTTTAGCTTATTAACAGAGGTTGATCGAATCAATAGTGAGTGGCAGAAAAAATAATAAACAGACTGACCGCTTTAATCTTAGTGTTGAATAGTTGGTTAATTTTATGTTAATGCGGTAATATTAAGAAGTGGGTTAAAGATAATTAATTACTTGAGGATTAAGAGGATTAAACTATGCTAGAACAGCCATCGGAATTAATAACCAAACCTAAATGGTACCGCCGACCCTGGGTTTTAGTGGGAGCTATTGTCCTGATTCTTTGGTTTGGTATACCTGCGGCGTTGGATTTATTTACTGGCAAATCTTTACCCGAGAGTCGTTTTACTAGTCTACCAGGCAATCAAGCAGGTGAGGTGGGAAAAGTAAATCTTGCCACTTCGGACGATCCGGCCCAAGGTTCGCCCTCCGCACCAGTAGTAATTGTGGAATTTGGTGATTTCCAATGCCCTTTTTGCCAGCAAGAATCATTTATTCTTCACCAATTGCTCCAGGAATATCCCGATGCTGTTAGATTAATCTATCGAGATTTTCCTGTAAGCTCCATTCATACCGAGGCATTTCCAGCAGCAGTGGCGGCTAATTGCGCTTTAAAGCAGGATAAATTTTGGGAGTATCATGATCAACTTTACCAGCTACAAGACCAATTAGGTTCTGATTTATATAACAGCTTAGCTTCAACTTTAGGATTAGATCAAAATCAATTTTCTACTTGCCTTAGTTCACCTCAAATTAGTTTGGAAATTGAAGAAGATTTTGAGGCCGGTATCCAGGCGGGAGTAAAGGGTACGCCAACTTTTTTTGTTAATAATCAACGTGTAGAAGGAGCAGTGCCTTATGATCTTTGGGTAAAAATAATAAGCAGCGAGGTAGCTAGAAAATTTAATGAGTAAGTGCCAATCAAGTAAGTCATCAACTTGGGCTGGAACTGAAGGTCGCCATTTAGAGTTAAAACTGGTCGGCAGTTACCTTAAAGCATAGACACTGGTAGGCAAGAGTGTTATACTGCTGATACGTTTTATTATTAATTAATTTAAGATTTTATGTCTGATTTATCATCCAATAAGGTAAGTATGTTTGATGGCGCTTCACCTAAATTAACCTTTATTTTAGGTTTAGTAACAGGTGTGGCCGTAGTAAGTCTAGTAGGTTGGGCGCTTACTTCTACTACTGGAATTTCTTTTGATTCTGCTAAAAACAGTGGTGACAAAGTAGTTACGGACGGAAAAGATACCACTCCCCCTGTTGATTCAACCACTGTAACGCTTAAAGACAATGATTATATCCGCGGGTCAGCAGATGCCCCAGTTACTTTAATTGAGTATTCTGATTTTGAATGCCCGTTTTGTCAGCGCTTTCATACCTCGGTTTTAAGAATAATGCAGGAGTATGCAGGCCAGGTAAACTGGGTTTATCGTCATTATCCTTTGGGTTTTCACGCGAATGCCCAAAAAGAAGCAGAAGCTGCTGAGTGCGTTGGTAAATTAGGCGGAGCAGATAAGTTTTGGGAGTTTACAGATAAAATCTATGAACGCACAACCGCTAATGGCACTGGTTTTGCCTTAACTGCTCTAGCACCTTTAGCTAAAGAAATAGGCGTTTCTGAAAGCGAGTTTACCCAGTGCTTGGACAGCGGCGAGTTTACTGCCAAAGTGCAAAACGATCTTCTAGAGGGTAGTAATTATGGTGTAGGTGGAACTCCAACTACTTTTATTAATGGACGAGTAGTAGAAGGAGCAGTGCCTTATGAGCAATTAAAGGCAGTGGTGGATCAAGCATTAAGTGAACTCTAATACATGCGACGGGTAGGGAAAATTAGTTGGCTAATTGGCGGCCTAGCAGTAGTTGCTATTATTGCCTTAGTGATTTGGCAACGAGCCAATTTACCAGAATATCCCGACATTGATTCACCAAGACCAGTGTTGGGCAATGCCAGCGCTGGTATTGTTATAGAGGAATTTTCCGATTTCCAATGCCCGGCTTGTAAGTCTGCTGGATTGGCTTCTAAAGAAGTGGTAGCCGCTTTTGGCGACCAGATAGCTTTTTATTACAAGCATTTTCCCCTTACTACTATTCATCCTTATGCCCTACGTGCTGCTATGGCTTCTGAATGCGCCAATGATCAGGGTAAATTTTGGGAGTATCATGATACCTTGTTTGCTAACCAGCCAAAGTTTAGCCAGAATGAGCTAATTGGTTATGCCGGAGATTTAGAATTGGATGTGGAGAGTTTTACTGCTTGTCTTAAATCAAGAGCCAAGAATGATTTAGTAAGAGAGGATATGAAAGAAGGGGATAGGCGTAACGTTCGCAGCACTCCGAGTTTTTTTGTTAATGGTGAACAAGTAAAGGATTGGATAAAATTAAAAGATATTATTCAGGCTAAGTTGGTTGGCGGGTAAGGTTAAGATGAAATTTGAATACTGAATCACGAATCAAGAATAAAATATTCATGATTCTTTATTCTTAATTCCAAATTCTGATTACTTTATGTTTTTTCAAACTTTTACTCCATCACCAATTTTTTTACAACTCGGGCCAGTGGCGCTTCACTGGTATGGTTTATTAGTTGCCCTGGGCGTATTGGTTGGGTATTTTGTTGCCTATAAACTATGGCAGCGGTCAGGCAGGGAGGTAAAACGGTTTGAACAATTAGTATTATGGATAGTGTTAGCCGGTTTTGTTGGTGCACGGCTAGTTGATGTTTTTTTATTTGAGTGGGATTATTTTAAGGATAATTTAATTTTGATTCCCCAAATTTGGCAGGGTGGTTTGGCAATTCACGGGGGCCTCTTAGGTGGCTTCCTGGTTTTATGGTGGTATGCCAAAAAGCGTAAAGATTCTCTTTGGCAAATGTTAGATATTTTTACCCCAGCTGTGGTTTTAGGGCAAGCGGTGGGGCGTTGGGGAAATTATTTTAATCAAGAATTGTTTGGCGCGCCCACTACTCTTCCTTGGGGAATTTATATTGAACCAGTTTATCGTCCTGCAGTATACATAGCATCAGAATTTTTTCACCCGGTTTTTTTATACGAGTCACTGGTTTTGTTCGCAATCTTTTTTCTGCTAAGGTGGCTTGCCAAAGACAAAATAAAATCAGGTACCATCTTTTTAGTTTATTTATCAGCGGCGTCATTGGTACGCCTTACGCTTGAATTTATCAGGGTTGATGAACAGTTGCTAATTTGGAGACTACGCAGTGGCCTTCTACTATCCCTGACCTTATTATTTGTTAGTTTGGTTTTACTAACTAAATTATACTTTAAGAAAAAACCATCTCCTATCCATTGACGGTTTCAATTATTAATAATATAATGTACTTAAGATAAAAACACACTATAAAACCAAAAAAGTAAAGGAGGTGAGTACATTGAACAGTAACGATATTAAATCCATCAATCCAGGACAGACATTCAATATCGGTTCAAAAGATTCGCTGACGCAAATTCAGCACAAGAAAGATCATGTTGACATCGTCACACATCTGGATAAAGGTCTGAAGCCAGTTGACCTGCACATCGTCACAGGGGTCGATAGAAACGGTAACTGCAATACAGACTACTAACCAACAACATTATATCGGATTTTCCAGTTGTTCCAAACAACTGGCTTTTTTATTATCAAAACTACACTTATCCGCCGACAGGCAGAGGTGGTTAAAATTCTGGAATCAGTTTACTTTTTTTAATATAAAAAGGGTGAGGAAATTTTCTCACCCCTTGTGCCACTGTATAGATCTCATTTCATTGACCCATAGGCACAAATTGGTTATGCATTAATGTGTTGTTAAAAGGAACTGATTTCTTTGTTCAATGTCTCGGAAAACAAGCAGAACATATTTTGGATAGTAATCATCTATGTTGTCCTTCCGGCCTTTTATCCATTCAAATACGACATCTGGATCACCTATAAGTTTGTTATCATACTTAATACCAACAACCCGCGATTGTAACCAGTGAGTATTTGTGGCGGTGTGAATATTATAATATTCTTCACCGAAAATCGCTAAGGTGAGCTTTTGTTTTTGATCTGGCATGGGAGGGGCAGCAGCTGCTTGCGGAAAATCAATTTGCGATATTAGTAGAATTATCAACACAACAGCAGCTACAGCGATTAATATAATGTTCCTATTCATAAATTTATCCTTTCAAAAAACTGTTTTTGTTTTAGATATTTTGGCGTTTAATTATTTACCTAAACCTTAATCCTGTATAGTAAAAAAGTCAATATCCAAAAACTACTCCGTATTCGCGTGGTAGTTAAAGTTACTAAAAACTACTCCTTTACACAAACACACGAACGTAACGCGCTAAACCACTTTTGTCCCGATCGGGACAAAAGTGGTTATTGGAGTTTGCGATATTATTAATTAATAAACACTCGGTGTAATGGGTGATTTACAAAATACAATAACCACCCTATTCCGTCATTCGCCAACTGGCTAAGGCGGAGGTTGCCAACCGCCAGCAACACTGGGGAGGTAGGTATAGTTAATAGAGGACTGAACCTTAAAGTGATACAATTAAATAGTGATTATTAATATACTTATTTTGTGAAAAAGCTACTTTCAATTCTTTGGCGAGTGCTAGTTATAATAGCAATAGGT
>JBDRTU010000061.1:0-9350 GCA_043823825.1 Patescibacteria group bacterium | reverse complement strand
GTTAGTGCTTTTTGGATAGTCTTAGCGGTTTGGGGCATGAATGGTTTCAGATAAAATGCAACTTTTAATAATGTGCTAACCGAAAAACGCATCAATCCGTTAATTTCACTTTTTCTACCAACTGGATTTTCCCAGGGTTTTGTTTTTTCAATAATATGATCAATGGAATGGACAAAATCCATAATAACCCGAAGCGACTGGTCAAATTGAAATGTTGCAATATAGGCGTTAACTCCTTCTTCGGGTCTATCCATGAACGGTGTCTCTAAATCTTCTTTTTCAACTACTCCGTCACAAAATTTCTCTGCTATATTAGTAACTCGCGAAAAAGTATTACCCAAACCATTAGCTAGATCGCTTTCGTAACGCTCACGAAAACGAGCTAGTGAAATATCGCCGTCGTAAGCAAAAGACAATTGTGATAAAATAAGATAACGAGCAGCATCAAGTCCAAATTCTTTAATCAAATCAGCCGGATCAATTACATTGCCCAGAGATTTAGACATTTTCTGCCCCTCAACAGTAAAAAAACCATGAACAGCTACAATTTTAGGTAAGGGCAATTCAGCGGCCAAAAGAAACGCTTCCCAAATAACTGCATGAAACCATAAAATATCTTTTCCCAAAAGATGAACTTGGGCTGGCCAAAAACCTTGGGCTTTATCTATAAATTGAGTTACTGAATAATAATTAATTAAAGCATCTATCCAGACATAAACAGTTTGACTATTATCCCACGGCACTGGTACTCCCCAACTTACTCCAGCTCGAGAAATAGAAACATCATCTAATCCCTTTTTTAATTTTCCCACTATTTCATTTTTTCTCTCGGCGGGAAAAATCTTATATTTATCATCGCTTATAGCTTTAAGCAATTTTTCTCGAAAGGCTGATAATTTGAAAAAATAATTTTTTTCCTTCTGTCTCTCCGGCTTATCTTTAGGATGTAAGGGGCATACACCATTTACCAAATCGTCTTCTTTTAAAAATTTTTCACAACCAACGCAATAAAGCCCCTCATATTCGCCAGCGTAAATAAACCCTTTTTCATAAATTTTCTGTAACAATCCTTGTACTATCCGCTGATGCTCTGATTGAGAGGTACGAATAAAATAATCATGAGATAAACCGAGCTTTTTCCAAACATCTTTAAATGTCTGGGAAGTTTTGTCTACAAACTCCTGGGGCGTTAAACCAGCCTCCTCTGCTGCCTGCTGAACCTTTGCGCCATGTTCATCAGTCCCTGTTAGAAAAAACACCTCATCACCCTGCAATTTATGCCAACGCGCCAAGACGTCAGCGCATAAGGTAGTATAAGCGTGCCCTAAATGAGGCTTATCATTCACATAATAAATGGGAGTAGTAATATAAAATTTACTCATATTTTTACTTGCTCTCTATATTAACAATAACAACGAACTCGCCTTTGGTCGAGGTATTTTCTAATTGTGTTAGTATACTTGCGGCGGTACCACGATAAATAGTTTCAAACTTTTTGGTAAGTTCGCGAGCAACAATCAGCTGATGATCGGGTATTAATTTACTTAACTCAGTTAAGGTTTTAATAATTCTGTGGGTTGACTCGTAAAAAATAACCGGCCGAGCACTTTGAGCCAATTGTTTAAAAAAAGTTTGTCGGCCCTTTTTATGTGGCGGCCAACCAAGAAAAGTAAACTCTTGTAAATTAAATCCGGCAATGGAAATGGACGTGGTTAACGCCGAAGGACCTGGAATCGGCACAGTTGCAATACCAGCCGCTACTGCCGCATGCACCAGTTTTCCGCCCGGATCGGCTAATCCTGGCGTACCCGCATCCGTAACATAAGCTAGCATACATCTGGCTCGCAACCGCTCAACTATTTTCTTAAAAACAAAATCGCCAGAGTGTTGATGTAAGCTAATTAACTCTTTGCTAATATTTAAATGAACCAGCAACTTAGAAGTCACTCTAGTGTCTTCACAAATAATAGCGTCGGCTTCTCTTAATATTCGAGTTGCCCGAGCTGATAAATCCTCCAAATTACCAATCGGGGTTGCCACTACATACAGCAATCCCTCACTCCTCACCCCGAAGCAGGGTTTTTTATCTGAGGAAGGGTCTTTATTCCCGCCTTCATCCTCACTCTGCAGAGTAGGGCTTTCTAGGTGTGGGGGTAAACCCGGCATGGCTGCTATTTGGCTGATGGCGCTTTTTCCTCCTCGGGCACCAATGAATCAACAGTACCGCGCCACCCCTCAAAGAAATCAGATAAAAAAACGGCTGCGACCGTAGCAATAGGAATAGAAAGTATGGCTCCCACTACACCGCCGACTTTAGCTCCAATTAGAATCACTAAAATAGAAATTATCGGATTCAAACCAACTGCTTTTCTCATAATAGTCGGCACTAAAATATTATTTTCCAACTGTTGTACCACTACATAAAGCAGAATTACCAACAACCCCATAGTAGGAGAAATCGTAAAAGCCAAGAAGATTGCCGGTAAAGCGCCAATAATCGGACCAACATAGGGAATAATTTCAGTCAATCCTGCCCAAAGTGCAAGAGCTAATACATAATCCATTTGCAATGCCCATAAACCCAGATAAGTCACAGCAAAAATGACTAGCATCAAAAGCAACTGAGCCCTAAACCACAAACCAATCTTAATATGAATCCTACTCATTAACTGCATTAAGTAAGGTTGATACTTAGCAGGCGTTACCGACCGCATAAACCGCTTTAACCCATTTTCTTGCACAATCAAATAAAAACTAATCACTAATATCACGACCAACTGAATTAAGCCGCCGAAAATAGAATTGATGGTGGTAAAGATAGATGTGGTGGCGCGAGCCAAGCTAGAGCCAAGGTTGTCTAAAGCCGATTTAATAGTACTAGTCGCATCAAAATTAGTGCTGCCCTGCAGTTGCTGTAAACCAATAACTGCCTTGCCATAATAATTTGGCAAAGCAGTAGCTAACTGCCTAATTTGCTCTACTAAAGGTGGAATAATCAAAAAGATAATTGAGGCAATTAGTAAAAAAATTATTAAATAAATAAACACGACGCCCAAAGGCCGCGGAATTCGTCGACGCTGAAACCAATCCACCCACGGCCCAAAAGCCGCCGCCACAATCACGGCCACAAACAATAAAGCAATAATATCTAGTACTAAATACAAAAAATAAATTCCAAAAATAACTAAGGCTATTTTTATTATGGTGCTTAAAGAAATATCAAAGGTAGTTTTGGTGGATGTAGCTTGTGGCATAAAGATTAGGTTAATTATTTAAGCCAAGAGTTGAACGGTTTAGCATCTTTAAAAGGACCGATCATAGCTAAAGTATAACACTTAGGTTTAATAATTGCACGCGCTACTCGCTGCAGCTGTGCTCCAGTTACTTTTTGCAACTTCCTTATTACCTGCTCTGGTGTTTCCAGTTTTTTTTCTAACATTATTTGCTTGCCCAAGAACTCTGCCACCCCAGCCGAGTCTTCTAACGCCAACAAAAATTTACCCCGCAAATACTCCTTTGCTTTGGTTATTTCTGCTGCAGGAATCGGCTGTTTTGTTACCCGCTCCAGCTCTTCTCTAATTAGTTTGACGGCGCGAGGCAAACGGGCCTTATCTAAACCAGCTTGAACCGACAACACGCCAGCATTTTCATACGCCTGTACTAAAGATTTTACAAAATAACATAGTCCCTCTCGTTCTCTTAGGCGTGAAAAAAGCCGTGAGCTCATATTGCCACCTAAAATCACTGACAATAATTCTAAAATCACCATATCGCGATGACGCAAAGGCAAGGCTGGTAAACCTAAAGCAAGCTGCACCTGCTCGGTTTTTTTAAATTTTACTACTACCCTTGGCCTATTGGTTTTAGTAATTACGCGGTCATACTTTGGCAAAATTCCTGCTGGTCTGATACGGCCAAAAGTTTTGTCAATCAACTTTTCTGTTCGGTTATCAATTTTACCCGTCACTACCAATAACATATTTTGAGGATGATAAAAACGATCTAAATAATTATGAACTTGTTGTTTGGTTAATGACCGCACTGACTGACGACTACCGCTAATCAACTTGCCTAAGTTGTGGTCTGGGAACATAGCGCTTTCTAACACATCTTCCACAAACAACATAGGATTATCCTCATACATATTAATTTCTTGTACAATCACTTCTTTCTCGCGGCCCATTTCCGCTGCATCAATTTTGGCCTGCCAAAGCATTTCCGATAATAATTTAAGGATTGTTTTTAAATGTCCAGCAGCTGCCTTAATATAAAAACCGGTTACTTCCTTACTTGTATAAGCATTATAGTCTGCACCTAAACCATCTATTACATGAGTTAATTCTTCAGCAGTCGGCCACGAGACAGTACCTTTGAAAACCATATGTTCCAAAAAATGAGAAACTCCAGCCTCAGCGGATTTTTCTAAACGAGAACCTGTATGAACCAATGCCAAAACAGTTACTGCTTCGGTGGCTGCCCTACTCGCAATAACTACTGGCAACTTATTAGCTAAACAATAACGTTTTTTTATTTTCATTAAAATAATCTTAACTGTATTTCTCCTTAAAATAATCTACCAAATCACCAATAGCCACACGCTCTTGCTTCATAGTATCACGATCGCGAACTGTAACTTTCTTGTCTTCTAAACTTTCAAAATCAACTGTCACGCAGTAGGGCGTGCCAATTTCATCTTGCCGGCGATAACGACGACCAATAGAAGAAATCTCATCATAATCTACCATTAGGTGTTGGGACAAATCCTGCCAAATTTTTTCGCTGACTTTTGTTAATTCTGGTTTTTTTGACAAAGGCAAAACCGCAACTTTAAATGGAGCTAAATCTTTGTGTAATTTAAGAACTACTTCTACCTCCTTATTGGATTCAGTAGTAGTGGTACGGCCGCCCTGTACTTCAGTATAAGCATTAAGCAAAAAAGCCAAAGCTGCCCGATCAACACCCCCCGACGTCTCAATTACCCAAGGAGTAATTTTTTTACCGCTATCCTCGTCTTGGTATTTTAATTCTTGACCAGTGAATTTTTGATGTCTAGTTAAATCCCAATCGCCTCGGTTATGAATACCCTCTAATTCCTTAAAGCCCTCCGAGCCAGAAAAGGGAAATTTAAATTCAATATCAATCGCCTTTTTGGCATAATGAGCCAATTCGTTCTTTTTATGTTCACGCTGATTTATATTTTCTTTCTTAATACCTAAATCTAAATACCACTGCATGCGCTCTTTTAACCAATAATCAAACCATTTATCTGCTTCTTTAGATAAAACAAACCACTGCATTTCCATTTGTTCAAATTCACGAGTACGGAAGGTAAAATTCCCAGGAGTAATTTCATTACGAAATGCTTTACCAATTTGTGCAATACCAAATGGTAACTTACGGCGCGTAGAATTCATTACTAACTCATAATCAACATAAATTCCTTGAGCAGTTTCCGGCCTTAAATACACCTGAGCTGCCTCTTCCTCCACTGGACCCATAAAAGTTTTAAACATCAGGTTGAAATCACGCTGAGCAGTAAGTTCACCACCGCACTCTGGGCATTTTAAATCTTTAACCTCCTTAGGTGGTTCTTGCTGCCACTTAGGATAAAGGCTGCGAAAATCTTCTAATAAATGATCAGCGCGAAAACGCTTTTTGCATGATTTACAATCAACTAAAGGATCGGTAAAACTTTGTATATGACCCGATGCTTCCCAAACTTTAGGGTGCATTAAAATTGATGAATCTAACCCAACAATGTCTTGGTGCTGCTGCACCATGACTCTCCACCAAGCTTTTTTAACATTATTTTTCAACTCCACGCCTAACGGTCCATAATCATAACAAGAATTCAAACCGCCATAGATCTCTGATGAAGGAAAAATAAAACCCCGGCGTTTTGCAAGTGAAACTATTTTATCCATTAAGTCGTCATGTTGGGCTTCTGATTTTTTTGCTTTAGACATAAAATATAAGTTTACGCAAGAATTATAATATAATTAGTCCATTTTGGCAAATAAAAAACCGACTATGGACCTAAAACCCTCGACTTAACTAATTATTTTCTTAAACTCCTCAGCCATTGACACCTGATCTGGTTCCGCGCCATAGTGCCGAGCAGCGTGAAAAGCTGTCCAGTCAGCTATTAGTAGTGAAGTAAAAATTTTCTGCAGACGCGAACGGCCTGTTAAATTTAAAGTTTCTACTTTAAGTCCTCTTTGCTGATATAATCTGCTTAAAACCTGCATTCTCTTAATAACTCTAAAGTTATCTTCTTGGTCTCTTAATAAAATAAAATAAAACTGACGTGAGAGTAAACGTGTTTTAGGAATAATATCAAAACCACTCATTTCATTATGATTCAACTCTGGCACAACATTATAAAAAGCCGGAATCTTACCTGTTTCATTAAACTTAATTTTCCAGTTGTATGCTATTGAAATATTTCTACTAGAAGTATAAATTATTGGTACATAACCCCTTAATCTTTTTGCTAACTGCTTACCTGTTGTTTCTAATTCTCTGGGTCTTAAAATGCTAATTAACAGGTCTGATTCTTTTAATAACTTCCCCTCTCCTATAGCCTTTGTTAGAGCCCTAAAACTAAAACCAAGAGCTGAACGTGGTTGAATACCGGTATCTGGTAATTGAATATAAGGAACACTGTGCTGGCATGATAGTTTAATTAACTTTCCACCCATGGCAATTGAAATAACGCTCAACTTTTTACCTAACGCCTTTTTAAAACCATTAATTACCTCTTCGGTATTACCAGAATAAGAGCTTAAGATAATCAAACTTTGCTTTAATTTTTCTAACGGCAGTTTTGGTAAGCCATAATCGCTGTGGATTGTTAGATCTAGCTCAGGCTTTACATCTTTTATAATATCAGCCGCTAAATGGGAGCCGCCCATACCTATCACTATAAAACTCTTCGCCTTTTTTAACTTTCTAGAGTTTTTGATTTCCGGACAATAACTAAACTGCTTGACAAAATTTTTAATAGCTTGGCTCATCATATAATTATGAATTAAATACTTTATAAAAATAAGTGTACCTCTCAGAAATTTGCTCTATCACCTGTTGTTCAGTTATCTTGCTTGTCAAAAAATCTTGTAGAGCCTGTAAAAAAATTGTACGACCAATGGCAAAACCAATTATACCGTCAACTGGTTTTGCTGCTTTAAGCCAGCGTTCCATATGTTTAGAATCTTCTCCTCTGCCCAGCACTACGGCCTTAACCTCCTTGCCACCGAGTTTAATTTGATCCATCACTAATTGATAATCTTCAGTTTTATCCATTCCTTCTATTTTCCAAACATCAGCCTGAATTCCTGCTTGTTGGAACCAAGCCACTGCTTGTTGAGTTAAGCTCGGTCTTAATTCTAAATCGTAACGATCCTTGCTTCCTGACACAGAACTTAGCTGCTCGGCTGTGGCTGGTACTAATAATTCAACTAATAATTTGTAATTGTGCTGATGGCACCAGTTACCTAACTCGCTCACTTGAGATAACTTCTGCTGATTCTTATTTTTATCATCTTCTGGATTATACCTAACCAATGTTTTGACAAATAGGGGTTTAAATTTTTCAATATGCTCAGCAAACTGATTACCGTACTCAAGCGTAAATACACCTTTACCGCTTTTCTCAGCTGATAAACAAATTTGGTAATTGGCTTTTTTAGCCTGCCTCAAAACCGCCTCACCATACTGTTCGTCAACTAATACTGCCGCTTCACTGGCTGGCACCCCTTCTTGTTTAACCGCGGACCTAAAACCAGCAAAGATTACTTGCTTTAACTCCTTTATTTTAGCGACCTGGGTTAAACCAGGTTTATTTTTTATCCCTAGCAAATCTCGGCTAAAAGAAGAGCGATGATCAAAAGCTAAGATATAAAGCGACTTAGTAAAACCCAAGCTAGTCTTCATACCTTAAGTGTACCAAGTTTTAATTAAAAGTTGAAATTAGCTTAGTCAGTAAATTCTTCCAAACAAACTGCCAAATCGTCTGTCTCGATCCAACCACATTCACCATTCCCTTGCCGCTCGCAAATAGCCTTACTATAACAAACATATTCCGGCTTAAATTCGCAAGTAGTGATTACCTCCTCTTCAGCACAAACCTGATTGCTGCAACCAGTAATTATGCATTCTGGAGCTGGTTCTGCTGTTACTTCAAAAACTACTGGAACTCTTAACTCACGAGCCAACTCTGGTAAACCAGAAGGGTTATCTTTTTGTAATACCAAAGTGCCAGTATTGGTAGGCGGTGCATCAAAATAAAGTATTGCCTCAAACGGTACAAATTCTTCGGTCATCCAATCTCCGCCAGCTGGCGGGTTGGCCTGCGCAATACCTATGGCTAATTCATTATCATCTCCATCAAGTAAATAGGCAGGAAAATCGCCTTCAAAAAACCAATATCCTCGCGCCTCGCCTTTAACAATCAATGGGCTAGCTATTACTTGATTAGTTTGAGGGAACTCAACCTTAATCAGCTTTGTGATATTTTCTACCTCATCATTTTCTAATTCTTCTGACTCGTTTACTATATCATCGCTGGGTACGTCTTTTTGATAATTAACCACTAACCAACCCAAAGACAGAGCAATAAACATTATAATTATTAACTTAAAAAGTTTGATCATAGCCTTATTGTAACACAATCTTTGTCAACTAATGAATAATTCCATACCTTATCGTATTGGGGCGACCGTCACAAAACGATAAGATAGTTTTTTGCAGCTGGTCATGCGAAAAAACATCCGCCTCACAAAGGGAGGCGGATGTTGGAAAATCTGTTCTTTTAAGATTTAAGAAGTTGGAGTAGATTGCGAATTGCCATTAGTCTTTAATAATAGAAGAGCGCCAATCATTAAAACTAATAAGACAAGCTGCCAAATCCACAAACCACAAACAGAATACCAAATTAGAGCAGGAACCACAGATAGAATTAATCCAATTAACCAGAGATATTTAATTAAAGCTGATTTATTGTTCTTTTGTTTATCCCACAATACCGCTGCCACCACTACGTTAGCAATTAATAGCAACCAAATCCAAGGTGTGCAATTAACTGGCATGGTAGGTCCTGGAGTTTCGTCAGTGGTAGTGTCGTCACCCACTGATGTAACTACTTCATCTTGGGGCTCTTCTGGAACAACCAGCTCCTCAACCACAGGCGGCTCCTCTATTTGCTCACCTGCCACTTCCCCAGTATCAGCTGGTGGCGTACCAATGGAGTCAGTAGCTGGCGGAGTAGGCGGTTCTGTTGGCGGACCAGAAGTTGGTTCTTCTGTCTGTTCGCCCAAAACCTCACCACCTGAAGTAGTGGAAACAGTTAACTC
>JBDRTU010000060.1:0-34999 GCA_043823825.1 Patescibacteria group bacterium | reverse complement strand
AGTCTACAAAAAAACTATCACATTATACCAGACAAGCCGACATTATAATATCAGCTGTTGGAAAACATAATCTGATTTGCGGTTCAATGATTAAATCAGGCGCGATTGTGATTGATGCCGGATTTTCTACTTACAATGGGAAAATTGCCGGTGATATAAATTTGTCTGAAGTAATGAAAAAGGCCAAGTTAGTCACACCTACTCCTGGCGGGGTTGGCCCGATTACTGTTGCCAAACTAATGGCCAATGTCGTAGCTAATGCCGAATATTTACTGAAAAAAGGTTAACAATTTACCTACATACTCTGGTAAAGTCGGGGCTTGATAATTGTTTTTTATTTTATCGCGCATGCTACGCACTAAACTTGGTGTAATGGTTACTAACTTTTTTCTAAAATCATTTTCATCGCCTGGCTTGAATAACCAACCGTTTTTATCTTCTTGTACTAATTCTGGAATTCCCCCAACCTTAGATGCGAGTACTGGCGTACCATGGTTAAATGCCCGCTGAATAGTCAATGGTAAATTTTCCTGACACAGCGAAGGCACTATTACTACACTAGCCTCGTGGTATTTTTTTTCAATTTCATCTTGTGCCAAGTGGTCACTAATCACAAACCTTTTATCATCCTTAGCTAAACTGCGTGCCCTCTCCTTATCTCCAGTTTTTCCCAAAAGCACTAATTCGACCTTAAATTCCATATCATAAATACCTTTTAAAACATTAATTAACCAAAAGATTCCTTTGTGTTCTTCAGCCTGTCCAACATATAACATTACTAAGTTGCCTGACTTTGGTTTAGAGCTCATATTGCTAACTAGGGCAGCGGGATTTCTTACTACTAGTTTATTACTATTAGGAAAAAATTTCCGTTGTTCGTGTTCCTGCTTTAACCAATTAGACGGAAAAATCACAGTTTGAGGAGAGCTAAACAACTGGCGAGTTATGGTTTGATAAATACTGATTGCTAATCCTCTATCAGTTTTACCAACTAAAAATAATCCTGAAGGATGCAGTAACTGAACATCATGCACTATGTGTAAATGTTTTATTTTTAATTGACGAAGTACCTTGGGAATCCTAAATGACAATCCCATTAAATTTGCCGTAATTACGACCTCTGGATTCTCATCTTGTAATATACTTTTTACTTGCCGATCTGCGCTTTTATTAAATAAATTTATTATTTGCCATATCAGGCGAATGGGTTTTGCGCGCTTAACTGCATCTAAATAATAATAAATGTTTCCCGGATAAAAACGATAAACGGCTATACCCTGTTCAATAACTTTCTCTATAGAGTTATTTTTTATGGCTGACCTGGGAGCTGAAGTTATAACCGCAACTTGGTGTCCTTGCAAAGCCAGCTCCTTGGATATTAAATAAGTTAGCCACTCAGCGCCACCACGAACATAAGGCGGATATAAATTAGTGATTATAGCGAGCTTCATTATAATTCCTGATAAAGCTTAAGTAATTTTTGACCAATTATTGTCCAACGATAGTTCGTGTTTACTATTTCGGCCGCACGTTTGCCCATGTTTTTCGCTTGATTATCATTATTTAACAGTGTCTCTAATGCTTGAGTCAAGGACAGATGATCGCCCGGTTCAGTTAATAATCCTGTTTTACCCGGCTCCACTAAAGTACGTACTCCGGTTAAATTCGATGCAATCACGGGTAAGCCCGAGGCCATGGCTTCTAAAATAACCAAACCAAAAGCCTCAGCTTGATTAATTGAGGGTAAAACAAAAATATCTGCCAAACGATAATACTCGGATAATTCCTCTTCACTCACCTGTCCGGTGAAAATAACTTTGTTGCTTAAGCCTAGCTGCTCTGCTTGATGGCGATAAAAAATTAATAGCTCTCCCCCACCCACTATCACAAGTTTAAAATTAGCAACACTTAAAGTCTGCGCAGCTCGTAACAAAGTAGATACCCCTTTAAAAAAGTGTGCTTTATCCAAACCACCAACAAATAAAACTACCTGATCAGCATCACTTAGTCCTAATCTGGTTCTAAGCTCTTTAGGTTTTGGCCCAGTTTTAAATATTTCTGCGACACCAAAAGGTAATACTTCTATTGTTGCAGAACGACCCAAACGTGGTCCTACCACTTGATCAGCATAATCTTGCGAGGAAACTAGCCACAGACGCGCTTTAGGCACTAACCTTTTTTCTGTCCAAGCAGTATCAAGCTTAAACCACCAACCTTTTAACCCATCGGCCTGTGGCACCATATGATAGCTAATAATTAATTTTTTTAACTTATTAAGTGCCAGCTGCTCGTGTACACCAAAAAAAGGATAATGCAAATGCACCACGTCAAAATCCTTTAATTGCCCATTAAGATTCGGCAAGTAGGCAGCGTTTCCAGATTTTATTAATGGTTTAAGTTGTTCAATTTTAACATTATTAATCTCGGCTGGACGCCTGCCATCACTGTAGTAGGGCGTAAAAATTGTTACTTGATGTTCGGACGCCAAAATACGGGCATAGGCAGCGGCTACGCGGCCAATACCACTTCCATACGGCGGCAAGACGCAACTAAGATGTACTATGCGCATATTTTACATTATACCAAAGTTATCAACGAAGCGAGTGTTAAGAAATAAGCCCTATTTGTCAGCCCGTTATAGGTTAAGCCAACCAATCAAATAATTAAAGTTTTGAGTAAAATTTGCTTACTAATTGTCGTATCTGATATTGATCACCACATAATTATTGTTATCATATATTTTTTCAAAATATTCAGACGCCAATAATTTTCTGTTAATTTTAACGGTTTTTTCTTCAATCCCCTGTATTATTTTATCTAAATGAAAATACAAATAGTAATTTTCGCTGTCACTATAAAAAATTAATTGCTCAACTTTACCATAGGGACAATTTTTTATTTCTTCATAAAATTCCTCGGATGATCTTGAATTGGCTAAAGATTGAATATATTCATAACGTTTAGAAAAAATAGCTGATGGGTGGTTGTTGTGCTGGTTGAAATAAATTAAATTATTTATAGGTATAAAGGCCATAATTTGTGGCGTGGTTTGAAGCGTAAGTTTAGTGTTTGCGCTAGGAGTTGCTTGTAAAAATTTAACTAGATTAATAATCTCTATTTGAGTATTTTTAGATTCCACACGCCGATTTTTAACCAAGGGGTCATCAATGAAAAATCCAAAAATTGACTGAGTTGAGAAATAAACTACTCCTATTATTGTGATTACATAATAAAGATTTTTATTCTGATTAATATTGAAATAGCACCATATTCGTTCTATTCCATAAGCAGCAGAAATCACTAATATACTTGGGGCTAAAATATAAAACCCACGAAATTCTTGGACAGGTATGTTAAATATAAGCAAGGAAGCTATTCCCAACCCCCACCAAATAAAAGCTGTTAAAAAAAGATAAATAAGCTGCCTAATATATTTATTATTTCTATAATAGATTAAAATAGCAAAACCAAATAGAAGTAAAACATTATTAATAGAGCTCAACTTAAACATTGGCAACCAAAGATCTAGTCCACTGGGCGTAAAGAAGGAGGTTTGCCAGCTTTCCATGCCTGTTTTTAAGTAACTTATAAACAATGGCAACAAAAAGGGTGTACTAACTATGAACGCTACGATCATAGTTTGAAATAAATACAGAAAATATTTTTTCACTAGCCCTCGTTTTTCAACCAAACCAATTATAATAAAAGAAATAACTGCAAATATCAGCCATAAATAATATGTCATGAAAATTAGACCAGCTATTATCCCGTAGATTAAGGGCATTTTTTTACTCCATTTCCCGCTGGTAATTTGTAAATGAAGGCTAATATACCAGAATATTGTTAAAGCTGCAGTTATAACTTCGTAAGGTTTTCCGATCAGTAAATCTTTGTCTAATATAGTTATTATAAGTAACGGTGAGAGTAGAATGAAAATTTTTCCCGGGATATTATTTTCTGCTAATTGGTCTTTGGTAAGATATTTTATGAAATAATATAAACCAACAGGGAATAACAGAAAAAAACAAAAAGCAGCGAATTTTGCCATGAGTATTCCATTCCAATTCATTATTTTTCCGATTAGCGAAAATATCCAAAAAAATAATGGGGGATAAAAAGGCGGAAGATGATGATAAGCAAAATCCGAGTTAAAAACGCTACTATTAGCAAAGGTATTATACATTGCAGAAATAGTTATTTCATCACCTTGCAAACCCCAAAATAGCAACTCAAGATTATCCACCAACAAAGCATATGATACGGCTGATATTACTCCAACTAATATAAGAAAATAAATTGGGTATTTTCTTTTGTATACTAAATACAAACTTATGGCAATAAACAGAAGAAATAACAGTTTGATAGCAATATATATTTGTACGTCAAAAAAATCCATATTATGCTTCTTTATAAACCCAATGTTTATAAAGAATAAAATTAATGGTAACTAATAAGACTATGGAGGATAATCGTACTAAGATATAATTTATGTTGATCAAATCATGAAATATATACATTAGTAAAATCGAGCTACAATAATTTAAACCCACCAATATAATATAACGGCTGAATTGCCGCAGTGGTTGCTTTTTTGTTTTAAAAGACCAATACTTATTCATGAAAAAATTATACGCAATGACAAGTATCTGGTTGATTGCTACTGCAAAAGTGGGTCCGAAATTAGCTTTTTCTTTTAAGAAGACCAGCAATAAAATGTCTATAGCAGTAGAACTAATGCCAATAATTAAATACTTAATAATTTGATACTTTGAATTCTTAATATATTGTTTAAGTTTAACTATACCCATATAGTAAAGGCCTGTTAAATATCTACCAACGGATTAAGGGTTTAATTAGTAACCACCCAACCGCCGACAAAGGATTAAATAAATATCGCACAAACCATCGATCTTTTTCTTGAAAATGAATAGAACCACTAGCAAAACTTAAAAGTAGACGGTCGTTTACTTTTCTGGTCTTTCTTAACTGCTGACGCTTGGAGGTTAGATATTGCCAAATCTCTTTGTTAAAAAAATAGCGACGAGCTCGCCACCAAGCTCCGCTCCAACCATTAAATAAACTAGTGAGGAGTAGCGCTAGCTCAGAAATTAACCAAGGAATAAAAAGTAAAATCAGGGTTGGTAGTTTAAAATAAGATAACCAAACCGACAAACGGTTGCGTTCCATATAATAAAAATTATTGGAGCTAGCACTAAATTGATAATGATGTATTACTTCTGCCTCTGGCAATATTTCTAAACGCCAACCAAAACTACGAAAGCGTAATGATAATTCTAAATCTTCATGATACATAAATAATGTTTGATCAAACAACCCAACCTGTTTAAGCGCTTGCGACCTCAATAATACACCTGCTCCACTCGCATAAGGAATTTCTGTTTGATTTTTAAACCAATGTAAACGCCTAAGAGCTTCTTCATAACTTAACCCGTTACCGCCAGCAAAACCAAAACCCAGATAATGATAACAATTACCTAAACTATTAATCCGGCCATTGGGTAAACTAAGGCGAGGTTGAACCATTCCTACCTTTGGGTGAGTTGATAAATAGCTTTCTAATTTATCCAGACTACCGGAAGTTAGCTCAGCATCTTGATTTAATAAAAAAATCGCTTCTGCTCCCTCGGACATTGCTTGCCTCAAACCTACATTGTTTCCTTCAGCAAAACCCAAATTAGTTGCCTGCGGAAATAGTTTAACCTTGGGCCAATTTTTTTGGATATACTCTAAAGACCCATCGCTTGACGCATTTTCCACTAAATATACCTGGCAGTGAGGGGCAAAGTCTTTGCAGCTTTTAAGAGCAGCTGGCAAATACTTTAGTCCATTGTAACTAACAATAACAATGGCTAACTTCATACGCTAACGGCGCCAAAATTGCCACCAGGATCGCGTCTTATTATCAAGCCTTGCTGGATCAGCAGGTAAAACTAATAAAGCTAATGAAGCTCCCAAGAGCGCCACATTTTTCCAGATTAAATCAAAATCCAAAAAAACAAAAAATAAAAGAAATACTAAAGCCGTACCGGCTGCCGCTAACTCAATCCATAAACCAAACAATAATAATAAACCAAGCACTAGTTCAGCCCATGACTGAATTAAGACAAATAACTCGGGCGAAATCGGAAACCAGGCAAAACTACCCACCAAAGAAATTGCCTCGTCAACATTAGTGCAGACACCAAGCGCTTCTGTGTCGGCTAAAAGTTTGCTCAAAGCTGACCACAAAAAAATAAATGCTAACCCTAATCTGATAAATAAAGGGGCCCAGCGTTCAAATTTTTTAACTTTCTGCAACATGCTATTTTTTCTCCTCCCTATCTTTTAACGCCAATGAACGAACCACTTTTGTAAGCTGCCGATTGTTTTTTTCCAAGCGCATAAAAACTCTAAATAATAAATAAAAAATTAATAACAAAGCTAAATATACTATTAAATCTACTCCACGACCAACACCAACCAAACTTGCCAAGTAACTCGCCGTGTCGGGTACCAAAGTTAAAGCCGCTACCACTAACCAAAACAAAAACCATTCCACAAATTCACGTATTACTAATTCGCCACTTTTAAACTTAGAATACAAACGCCACCACATTAACAGGACGAATAATAAAATTACAATTTGAATAGTGGACATAATTACTTAATTAATTTACCTAAGAACAAATCCCTAACAATACGCCAAATATCAAATACTGTATTAGCTTTAGCTTTATTAAGTGAATATTGGGTATAGTGCACTGTTACTGGTACCTCTAAGTATTTTAGCTTTAAGCGTGCTATTTCATCAATAATTTCCGAAGTAGCGGCCTTGCCGTCTTGCTTAATGATAATTTGCCGTGCTGCTTCAGCCGTAAAGGCACGAAAACCATTTTGAGCATCAGTAAGTTTAATGCCAGAAAAGGCCCAAGTAAAAATGGTTGCCACTTTTAAAATCAATTTTCGTATTAAAGGCAAATCTACTGTTCGTCCTAAAAAACGTGATCCTAAAACTACCTCAACTTGCTGCGCTTGAATCGGTGCTAGCGCTTTATTAATTTCTTCAGCCACAAATTGTCCATCCGCATCAAAATGGACAAGGTGATTGGCCCCTTGGCTAAGAGCATATTCAGTACCCGTAGCAATCGCTGCTCCATAACCACGATTAACTATATGTGAAATTACTACCGCACCAGCCGCGCTGGCGCGTTCCACTGTTTGGTCAGTGGAACCATCATCAACTACCACTACAAGCGATGCTAAAGGCTTAAGTGACTTCACCACGGAACCAATAGAGGTTTCTTCATTGTATGCTGGTATAATAACACTGATCATATAACTTCTTGTTTAAACCAATCAACTGTTTTAGCCAAACCATCTTCTAGCTTTATTTGAGGTCGCCAACCTAACTTCTCTTTAATTAAACGAATATCTAATATGCTACGCTCCAATTCTGCTTCACTACGCGGTGGATCATGTTTTATTCGCGGCGGTTGGCCAACTATCTTCCCTAGCAAAACAGCTAATTCTTTAATTGATGTCTCTTGTCCCGTACCAATATTATAAATGCCCCTACCCTGCTCCATTATTTTTATTATCCCCCGAACCGTATCACCTACATATACAAAATCCCGTGTCTGTCTGCCACCCCAATGTAAAGGCAATACTTCGTCAGTTAACAGTTTATTAATAAAAATACTTACCACTCCTGATTCAATACTCCATTCCTGACGCGGACCGTAAATATTAGCCAACCGCGCTACAGTAAACGGCATCCCCTGAACTTCCCCATAATATTGTAAATATTTCTCAACCGTGTATTTAGCTAAAGCATATGGTGAACGGGGTTTAGCTTCCGCTGTCTCGGGTGTTGGGAAGATATCGGTTTTGCCATAAATTGCACCGCCAGTGGAAACAAAAACAAATTTTTTAATTTTCAATTGCCGCGCTGCTTCAGCTAATTTTAAAGAACCAATAATGTTAATCTCAGCATCCTTGGCTGCATCGTCTTGCGAGCGTGGCACACTAACTTGGGCTGCTAAATGACAAATGTAGTCGGGGTTAATTTTTTTTATTAAGGCCTTAAGCCGTGGTGAACGAACATCCAACTTATAAAATGTAGCTTTTGGGGGCACATGCTTTTTCTTACCACTAGATAAATTATCAATTACGAAAACTTTAAAGCCGCGCTCGATTAAGCTATCAACTAAGTGTGAGCCAATAAAGCCCGCCCCACCGGTTACTAGGATACGCATATAAATTCGGCGCTAATTAAAACTAAAGCAAATTGTATTTGAATAGTTTGGCGAGGCTCGTCCGCCGTAGGCGAGACGGCCCGCTCCGACAGTTTCTACCACTTTCATAAATAACGTTTTAAGATCGGCACCTTATTGAGTTTCTCCCAACTAAACGACGGTTCACTGCGGCCAAAATGGCCATAGACCGAAGTGGCGCGGTAAATCGGGCGCCGTAACTTCAAATACTTAATGATACCGTGCGGGGTCAAAGGGAAATGTTTTCTAATAATCTTAGCTAACCGCTCCTCCCCTAATTTACCTGTAGCAAAAGTATTGACGCTTAAAGCCACTGGTTCGCTTCGGCCAATCACATAAGCTAATTGAACTTCACATTCCCGAGCCAAGCCAGCGGCTACTAAATTCTTGGCAATATGTCTCGCCATATAACTGGCTGAGCGATCAACTTTGGATGGATCTTTACCAGAAAAACAACCACCGCCGTGCCTTCCTTTGCCACCATAAGTGTCAACTATCACTTTTCTGCCAGTTAAACCTGTATCAGCTTCGGGTCCGCCGGACACAAATCGTCCAGTGGCGTTAATAAAAAAATCAGTTTTACGATCAATCCATCGTCCACAGATCGGCCTAATAACCTTGCTAATTAAATCCCTCTTAATCTTGTCTTGCTTAATCTCTGGGTGATGTTGAGCCGCTATAACTACATTAGAAATTCGTGATGGTTTACCATTTCGGTATTCTACTGCCACTTGCGTTTTGCCATCAGGTCTTAGGTAAGGAATGATTTTACGATGGCGCACTTGGGCTAGGCGCCGCGCCAACTTGTGGGCCAAACTAATTGGTAATGGCATTAATTCAGCTGTCTCGCGCGAAGCATAACCAAACATTAATCCCTGATCGCCAGCACCTAACTTTTGCTTACCTCTCACTACACCTTGTTTAATATCCGCACTTTGCTCGTGTAATGACACTAAGACACCCGCATCTTCCCAATCTAAACCATAATCGGGATTATTATAGCCAATGTCCTTAAGTAATTGCCGAACTGTTTTTTGCACATCAACAAACCCCTTGGTTGACACTTCGCCCGCTACAATAATTACTCCCGAGGTAGCAAAAGCCTCGATGCCAGCTCGAGTGTAGGGATCTTGTTTTAATAATTGGTCAAGAATGGTATCAGAAATCTGATCACAGATTTTATCTGGATGCCCTTCGGTTACTGACTCAGACGTAAAAACTGAAAGTTCAGACATTTTGATTATGCTTGCTTAAGTTCCAGTACGTCTAAATGGGCTCTTAAATAATCAACAGTTTCTTTTAAACCCTGCTCCAATGATATTAAGGGGAACCAACCAAATTGTTCTTTAGCTTTGGAAATGTCGGGGATGCCTTGTCGCACAATATAAGGCGGAACAGAATTATTCACTTCAATCTTGGATTTGCTATTTACTAAAACTAAAATTTTATGAGCCACCTCTTCTATGGAATGAATTTTAGGATTACCTAAATTAAACACCCCCTGCCCCTCGTGCTGCATTAATTTCACTAAACCATCTATCATATCTGAAACATAGCAGAAAGTAGCAGGCGCCTGGGGCAAACCATAAATCACTAACGGTTGATGACGCAGGGCTTGGAAAATAAAATCGGGAATTAATCGACCGTCATTAATTTTCAAACGCGGACCAAAAGTATTAAAAATTCGAGCCGTACGCCAGTTAACGCCTCGATGCTCTCCATAATTTAATACTAAACTTTCGGCAAAGCGTTTCCCTTCATTATAACAACTACGCGGTCCAATCGGATCAATATAACCCCAATAGTCTTCAGAAAAAGGATTATTGTCTTTAGGTTCACCATAAATAGCCGAGGTAGAAGTATGAACAAATTTGGCTTTGTAGGTAACGGCTAGATCTAATAAATTTTTAGTAGCCCAAGAATTAGCTTCTAAGGTCTCAATAGGTAAACGATGATAAGCCTTAGGCGAGGTGGGGCAGGCAAGATTATAAATCTGCTGAATACCTTGATATTTTACTTTAAAAATTTCCAATTCTTTTAAATCATCCAGTTTGATCTGCTTTCGTAAATCGTGTTTAATAAATTCGAAATGCGGATTTTTTAGCAACAGATCAATATTTTCTTCCCGTCCAGTTATAAAATTATCAAGACAAATAACATTTGCTTCTTTAACTAAACGGTCACAAAGATGCGAGCCAATAAAGCCGGCTCCTCCGGCCACTATTATATTAGGCCGATCAAGTAATTGTTGATATTTCATAGTTTACTTATTAATAACTAAGTTTACTACTTCTCTAGTCTTAATCTTATCTTACTGAAATTTTAAAACCAAATCAACTTTTGGGCAAAGGACTTGATCTGTCAGTATTTCTAGGAAAAATGAAGAGTTTAAGCACGGTAAAATAAATAATCACTGCCAAACCAGTGGCAATAACCTTCGCACTTAAATCATACCAGCCGAGATACCTGGTAAAAACTAGTAAACCCCCTTCAATAATCACTAAATAACCAAGTGAAGCTACTAAAAAACGAAAATAGTCAGCTAACCTTCGGCCGCCTTTAACTCCAAAAGTCCACCGGCGATGCCAAAAAAAATTATGAGCGTTAGCAATAAAAAAAGCTACCACATTGGCCCAAAGGTAGTACTCGCGCCAAAAAAAAGAACCACGAGTTAAACTAAAGTAAACGGCAAAATCAACCACCGCACCCATGGTTCCAACGGTGACGAAACGGCTGAATTGCCAGCCAAGCTTACGAATCCCCTGTCTTAAGATCTCCATAAATCTTCCACTCAAAAAACCGCTACTGTTAAACCGTCCTGAAAATTCAAAGAGTTTAAGAAAAATTGTGAACGAACTTCACCTTTTTTATTAAAAACTCTTATATGTGGCCCGCCACCGGGGCCGGGCGTAGTTATCAACTCATTAAAACCATCACCATCTACATCACCCGCTGCCAAATTAACACCACCACGAAAGTTTTGTGCATAAACAAAATATTGACTAAGCACCCTGCCTTGCCAATTAAAGAATCTGACTTGAGGTCCACCTCCAGCACCCGGAGCAGTAATAATTTCCAGATCACCATTACCATCTAGATCACCAACTGCGATATTAATGCCGCCTTTAAAATAAAAGGGATAAGCTTTAAACTCGCTTTTCAGCTTACCAAAACGATCAAAAATCCGAATTGGTAAATCTCCTTGTTGTGGCGCCACTATTACTTCTGCCATACCATCGCTATCTACATCACCGGCGGCAACATTAACTCCACCTAAATAAGTTATATCATAGGGAATAAATTGATGGAGCAAAATGCCAGCCGCACTAAAAATACGAACAGTGGGAATACCACCTTTACCCACACCAATCACAATGTCGTCTTTACCATCGCCAGTAAAATCAGCTGCAGCTACGGTAACTCCACCATAAAAGCCTTCAGGAAAAGCCATGAACTCGTTTTCTAATTCGCCCTGCTGATTAAACACTCTAACATGCGGCCCGCCACCAGCGCGTGGTGCAATCACAATATCAATTTGACCATTGCCGGTGATATCTCCAGCTGCCAAATTCACACCTCCTTCAAAACTCGGGTGATAAGCCAAAAAAGAAGAAAGCTTCGTTCCTGATTGATCATAAGTCTGAATATCGGCCCGTAGTTTTGACGCGGGTCCGACTATGATTGGGCTCTTGGACGTAAACTTGATACTACCGGCTAATTTAAATGCTTCCTGTACATTTAATCGTCTACCTATCTGCCCTCGTTTGTTCAGATTAAACCTTTCAATTAAATCACCAGAGGCAATTAAAATATCTCTTAACTGTGAGGCTGTGTAACGGGGATAAACTGACTTTAATAAAGCCAAAGCACCCGACACCATTGGGGCCGCTACTGAAGTGCCGCTCCACCAACCACCATAAGCTTCTTTAAATTTTTCCTTACTGGTGTCCTGAAATTGAGTACTAAAAATTCTTACACCCGGAGCTGACAGATCAATACATTTTGAGCCATAATTGGAAAACTCAGCCAGCACATCCTTATCATCTACCGCCGCCACTCCAATAACCTGATTCTCGCCATTAAGCCCATCATCGCAAACAGGATATTTCGGCTCTTTATTTAAATTAACACCAATTCCTTTTTCATTACCCGATGCCGCCACAATTAAAACACCAGCTTTAAAAGCTCTACTTATGGCTTCTTGCAATATTGGATCAGAATGAGGCCCGACAAAACTTAAATTAATAATATCAGCCCGATTACTGACTGCATAATTAATAGCTCGCGCTACTGTTACTGTATTACCAACCCCTTGGGCATTAAGTGCCCGTAAAGGCATAATTCTGGCTTGCCAAGCTACTCCAGCCACCCCTTGGCGATTATGACCAACTGCTGCTGCCACACCCGCCACAACTGTACCGTGTTGCATTGCTACCTCTGTCCACCCCTCTTCAAACTTAGGTTTAGGGTCGGGTGATTCATTAATAAAATCCCAACCGTATTCGTCGTCAATGTACCCATTACGGTCATTGTCTATCTTATCACCTGATATTTCCCAAGGATTAGACCAAAGGTTAGGCTCGAGATCGGGATTAGTTATATCTACACCCGAATCCAAAATAGCGATAATTGGTCGGTAATTTCCTAAGGGTAAATCCCAAATTGCTTGAACCTTTATCTTGTCTAAATAAGTACTCTGATATTCATAACCAGGATCATTGGGTATAATGGATAGTTGATACTTCTCTAATGGTGATGCCAACTGAACGTCTTGACGCGCGCTTAAATAACTCATTGCTTGTTCAACAGTTTGGTAAGGCAAGCAATGATACTGACTAATTTCGCCCGACTGCCAAAGAACAGCCAAACTGCAAGCAGGGTAAGCCGCTACGGTCTCGGATGATAAATAAGTGAGATTAAAAGAAGAAACTACCAAGCCAAGTAATAACAAAATTAATAGACGCTTAACAGCACTTTGAAATATCATTAATCGCTTCATAAACATCCTTAACTATAGCAAAGAAAAACGCCAGCGAATAGACCAAGATTTTATTTTCCCTTGATTTAGAATATACTTTAAATAGCAAAACTGCTTTCCTATTATACTCATGTTAATCCAAACCAAGCAAAAAATCTTACTATTAGGGGATATTCTCTTCCTTTATCTTTCACTGTGGCTAGCCTTATTGATTAGATATGGTGGTATTGATGAACGAGTTCTCACTATTCACTTAAAACCTTTTTCTATCATCTTTATCTTATGGCTTATTATTTTTTACATCATCGGCCTCTACGATATTAAGAATCTAAAAAATAGTTACCAACTAATAGAAAAGGTGGTTATTGGCATATTGATTGGTTCAACCATGGCCATTATTATATTTTATTTGGTGCCTCAATTTGAAATAGCACCTAAAACAAATTTAGTACTTTTTTCTGGAGTTTATCTGATTCTGGTGACCGGTTGGCGTTTACTATTCAACTACACCACTGCGAAACCACTAAGCCGAGCCTTAATAATTGGACAAGGGAAAGAAATTGAAGAATTAATAAATTTTTTTGGCCAACACCCGCAATTAGGTTACCATCTTTGTCAACACTGGTCAGAGGAACAAGCCGCCAGTAAAAACATATCGGAGTTAGTTAAACTAGATAAAATAAATACTATCATTGTTCCGAAGACTTTTGGCCAGAGGGATGAATTATTTAAAAAAATTTATGCTACTTTAATTTTAGGAGTAGAGGTAATAGATATCACCACTGCCTATGAAAACATTTTAAGAAAAGTGCCCCTCTCGGAAATACAGCAAATATGGTTGTTAACAAACCTCACCAAATCACACCGGATTTATGAAGTAATTAAGCGCCCGTTAGAATTCTTAATTTCTCTCGCTTTATTAGTACTTCTTTCACCACTGATTGTCTTAATTTGGTTGTTAGTACGAATAACTTCCCATGGTCCCGGCTTTTATCGCCAAATCAGAATTAGCAAGAACGAACAACAGTTCACTATGTATAAATTCAGAACCATGATCAACGACGCGGAAATAAGTGGTTATCAGTGGTCACCTAAGCAAGATCCTCGAGTAACTCCGCTTGGTAAAATATTGCGTACCACTCACATAGATGAACTGCCCCAGTTAATTAATATCATCAAAGGAAATCTTTCTTTTGTTGGTCCCCGACCAGAACGACCGGAATTTATTGATCAGTTAAAAAAAGAGATCCCTTACTATGACACTCGACATTTAGTGAAGCCAGGACTTACTGGTTGGGCTCAAATAAATTATCGCTATGCCTCCTCAATAAAAGATGCTTACGAAAAATTACAGTACGATATTTTTTACCTAAAAAATCGCTCCATAACACTGGATGTTCTAATTTTAATTAAAACAATAAATTCCTTTTTCAATAATCCTGTTTAAATGCTAAAAAAAATAATTAATTTTTTGTCAGAAAATCAATCAAGTAAACAAACAATTGCTAAAAATACTCTTTGGCTAGGGTTTGGTCAAATTACCAGTCGTTTAATTCGCGCTATCATCATCATCTATGCCGCCAGGGTGCTGGGTGCGGAAGGGTATGGTATTTTTTCTTATACCTTAAGTTTGGCTGCTTTTTTTACTATCTTTGTTGATATTGGCATCAACCAAATCACTACTCGAGAATCCTCAAAAAACCAGCAACTTAGGAAGAACTATTTGGCTACCACTCTGGTAATTAAGTTAATTTTGGTCAGTTTGACGGCTTTCCTGATAGCCTTTATTGCTCCATTATTTGCAACTATTGAAGAATCTAAATCTTTACTGCTATTAGTAGCAATCTTAATTGCGTTTGAATCACTACGTGATTACGGTTATGCTGTTGTACGATCAATTGAAAAAATGCAAATTGAGGCTAGTATTAATATTCTTATCAATGGTGGGGTAGTGGCCTTAGGATTAACTGCTTTATTTTTTAAACCAAGCATCGAACTACTCATTCTTAGTTTTGTAATTGGTACAGGTATTGGTACAACCTCACTCTTCTGGATTATCCGCCATCAACTGAAGGCAATTTTTACTAATTTCAGCACTTCACTTATTAAACCACTGGCGCGGTCTAGTTGGCCTTTTGCTGTAATGGCAGCTATGGCAGCAATTACGATTAATGCTGACATTATCATACTGGGATGGCTACGAACACCAGCAGAAATAGGTTGGTATGCAGCTGCACAAAAACCTGTGCAATTACTTTACCTGCTACCAAGCCTGGTAGCGGTAAGTATTTTTCCGACTTTTTCAAGATTAGCACATAATAATAATGGATCTTTAAAAAAAATATTAGAAAAAACTATTAACTTGGTACTCTTAATCGGTATACCTTTAATGCTAGGGGGGATGATCTTGGCGCCAGAAATAATTAACCTTCTTTATAGTTCTGACTACACTAATGCCATCACCCCATTTACCATTCTACTTGCCACTATTGTATTCAACTATCCAATTGTATTAATTTCTTATGCAATCTTCGCTTATGATAAACAAAAAGTCATTGCTATTTATTCTGGTTTAGCTGCTTTCATGACCATCGTACTAAACCTACTAATGATACCGCGTTTTGGGATTGTTGGGGCAGCTATAGCCAACCTACTCACCCTAGCAGTACACAACATATTAGTTTGGATTAGTTTAAAAAAAATAAACAATTTTACTTTTTGGCGCTGCTTGCCGAAAATTTCACTAGGCAGCTTAGTAATGCTAGTAATAGTATGGCTACTAAAACTAATAGGAATTAATTTGTTTATTATTATTGCTCTCTCTGCGTTTATTTATATAGTAATTCTTTACTTTCTGAAAGAACCTATATTGTTGGAAGTAAGTGGTTTAGTACGAAAATGTATAAAAACTCAAGATTCTTTGTAGACTTTCAGGATCTTATTTTTCAAAATCGCCAGTGGTATTAAATTAAAAAAACCATAAAGCCATAACCTAGCATAACCTCTACACAAAGCCCTAACAAACCCGGGGTATTGTTTTTTATATTGCCTTGTTAATTTTAGGTTTTTTTTAAATTGATGAACTTTATTAGTCACACTGATGGCAGTTGGCCGGATCATAAATTTAACACCGTAAAACGGTAAATTCGCTAGTTTACCGACCGTGCCAAGTTTTAACCATAAATCATAATCTTCAATATGAAGTACTTCTGGCGATTCACTATAACCTTTTAATTGTAAAACGGACTCCTTTCTAAAAAGAACAGCAGAATGGGTAAAACAATTTTTTCCTAAAATACGTTCTCGTATCTCGGCATCCTGTGCTGGTAATAAATAACGTAGTAATTCTTTACCAGCTTGATCAACCATTACCGTACCACAGCCCACTAATAAATGATTGGGATGATTGTTTAGAAAGTCCACTTGTTTTTTTAATTTATCATTATCCAACCACAGGTCATCGTCATCTAAACGCGCAATTAATTCACCTGCTGCCTGATTTAATCCCTTATTTAATGATTTTTGTATGCCTAAATTTTTTTCATTTTTAAGATATTTAATCCGCCTATCTTGCCGCTGGTAATCTTGAATCAGTTTAGCAGTATTATCAGTAGAACCATCATTAATTACTATTAATTCCCAATCAGAATAGTTTTGCTTCAAAACACTATCTATAGCCAAAGAAATAAACTTTGAACCGTTATAAGTTGGCAAAATTATACTTACTTTTACCATAGCTTTTTTATTTGAGTGAGTGATAAATCCCCAATAGTTGATCAACCCGATTATGATAAGTATGATCACGCAAAGCGCGAGCCGTACCTTTGGCTTGAATTACTTTTCTTTCAGAGTCATGATTTAAATAATAATCAATTAACTGGAACCACTCTTTAGGGTTACGCGCCACTACTACTTCATCTTTATTAAAATAACGACGCACGATTAATACCGGATCACATATTTCAAACCCACCACAGGCAGGAACTTTAAAAGTGCGTTCATTGACATCAATTCCTTCTCTCTGCTGACGTAAATCATGAATATTAATGCTAATTTTAGCAGAACTATAAAGCTGATTCTCTTCCTCTAAAGGGATAACAAAATTTCTCAAATTACGAAGCCAAGGCAAACGCAATTTTTGAGATAACGAGCTTATCTTCCTTTTTAAAATATCTAACTTAGTCCAATCGCGCCCGAATAATTTAATATTGTAATTTTTTTTAAATAATGGAAATAACCATTCTTGAAAAGTTTCTCTTTTATCGGGTAAATTAGCTCCCATAAAAATAATGTCACATTCATACTTTTTTACACTAGCTGTCGGAAAGTGATATTTTTTATTAGCTGCTAAGGGAACATGATGATAAGCAATACCTAATAAATCACACAACTGATTACCTGAATTTTCATCAAAAGCACCAAAATAAGCATCACCAAAACCGCGATTCTTAACAACTGACTTTAACTCGTCAGTGAACGGCAATTGATGTGGTAAGGGTGAATTAAAAAAAACTTTCAATCCTTGTTTACGAACCCAAGATAGTTTTATTAAATCGATTTGCTGATAATAGTAAACCGAGGTGATAAATATATTTGGCTTAAATTCAGATATTAATTGAGAAAAATTATCTTCTACTGTTAAAAACTTGAATAGGTGTCCTTTATCTATAAAGGCATCACGATAACCTTCGCCAATAAAACGATCGGCATATAAACTTTCTGAATAAGGTAAATGATATAAAACTTTAATTTTTTTCATCGGGAATAAATAACAAATTTTCCTTTCCCCAGTCTTCTCCCTCACGATATGTGATTAATTCTCCTTGATCATCATACTTGAATACTCGGTAATTTTCTTTTAACAATATCTGAATTATATTATCGGTATTTTTATACTCCTCAGTTCCTTGACTGCCAACTTCTATAGACCACAAAGGTCGAACTGAGCTAATCAACCGATTGGCGCCTTTTAAAATTTCCTCCTCTGCGCCCTCGGCGTCTAGTTTAACAAAATCCGGTTTTATATTTTTTTCTTCGCAATATTCGTCCAGAGTGATGGTTTTAGAGATATAAGTACCCTTCTGAACGACCGGTAATTTATGACGGCATAAATCTGCTGGCGTAGAACGATTCAAGCAAGCATAAGCCAAACCATAATCAATAAATTTCAAAGAAGATACATGGGAATAAACTGCCACATTATTTAATGTAACGTTTTTATTTTCAGCCGCATTTTTTTTAAGAATCGCGAAAGTATGAGGGGTAGGCTCAAATGAATGCACCTGGCCAACATCCCCAACTAAATGTGCGGACAATAAAGTAAAGAAGCCAAAATGAGCCCCAACGTCTAAAAAAATCATCCCTGGTTTTATTCTGTCTAGTAAAGTCCGCGTAAAAAACTCCTCAAAAAAGCCATATCTAATTATGCTCATTGATACAGGATCGGGAATGACGGTTGTCATCTCCCGTCCCCAAAAAGTCTTAGCCTTCCAAACAAATATACAACCGCTTTTTCTAGCGATCATTTCCAAAATTTTTGATATCGGTCCCACTGCTGGTCGATAAAATATTTTTTTAAACCATGAGGATTTGGCTATGTTAGCGCTTTTTTCAAACTTTTGCTTACTCATAAATTAAATAATGCCTTTAGATTCATTTTGGAAAAATCAAATTTGAATAGAATTTTTATTGTATAAAGTAAATTGATATCGTTAGATCGGAAAGGCGGCTAAATACTCTCTAAGGATCCTCGCAAAGCCTGGGTTATAAGAGGATATTCCCACTCTTTTTTAATATCAGCTACCGATGATCAATTCTGTCACTTTTGAAGTAAAAACACTCTTTATTTCAAATAGCTATTTCTACACCGGGAACTGCTAATTTGAAACCATAAATATTATGATAAGCAAAAATTTGATCCTTTATTCCAATGTTAGTTATTAGCTATGTTATTTGCTAATCTATCTTTATACCAGTATGATTAATTTAGAATTTAATTACTTAATAAAGTATAACTTAATTTAATTTTTTAAGCTACTGTATTATTTAAGCCGCTTAGCTAACATATTAATCTATTTATAAAGAATGGAGCACATATCAAAAATTTTAATTATTCTGGCTACAGCCAGTCTTTTTTTTAGACGAGGTATTATTAAACCATATACCTTTCAACCATTTGAAGTACTAATTCTGTTAGCGGCGGGGATTACTATTGTGTCTATGATTCTTTACGGACTTACTCAAGAACGGCGAGAAAAATTGGCTATTTGGTTAAAAATTTTCCCTCTACTACTAATCTTTCTCTTGCTAGGATCAATAAATGGTTATATTAATTACGGTATTGATTCAACCATCATTCATGCGACTTTAGTAGATTTGTTTTTTATTATCACGCAACTTTTAGCTTTTTTGTTAATAATTTATTATGGCCTAGATACTAACTTTAGAAAAAACCTCTTACTAGCTTTTTTGGTACCGATCATTTTTATCCCTTTTGTATTTTCTTATCAACTAGCAGACAGGTTTACTTTTTTAGAAAGTAATAATTACTTTTGGGGCTTACACCAAAATTACGTTATTTTTGGTAGCTTGTGCTTTATAACTTTTATCTCCATAGCTATTAGATTTATTTATGAAAAGATAAAACTTGTTAAATTTAGCTATTGGTTATTGGGCACCCTTACGCTTTCAATTATTATTTGGACAGGTGCACGTAGCACATGGCTAGCTATTGTACTAGCACTCATCACAATAATATTTTATTTAGGCCAAAGAATTGCTGTAAATAAAACTAAGTATTGGACAATATCTCTATGTTTTGCGTTATTCACAGCATTAATTTCTTTTTTGATACTACCACCCCATGCTCAAGTGGCTGCTATGATTAGAGTATTTCCGCAAGTGACCAACTACGATACTAGACCAGCTGTCATTAAACAAATTTCCTTGGGGAAAGCATTATCATCAATAACTGAACACCCTGCGTTCTCTATTCCCTACCAAAATCGTGGGTCACAAATCCCTCAAGCTCTTTCACTATTTAGTAAAAATATGTGGGGTTTAGGAACCCAGTATCATCGCTCATCAAAGGCAATAATTGAGCATCCTAAAATTGGTGCGGAACGTTACATGATTACTGGTGTTCATAATTCTTTTTTTCAAGTGGGTATTAGCGGCGGCATTGGTGCTTTAATAATCTATATCTGGTTGCTTAGTCAGCTAATTATTACTAGTTGGCGTGTAAAAATAAAAAATCGAGAATGGTTACTATTAATAGCGATTAATATTGGATTATTTGCAGTAACCTTCTTTCACGGAATACTACGCGATCTGCCCTGGGTCTGGATAATTATGTCATTAACTTTTTCCTTACCAATCTTCAACAACATCAAACAATCTCAATTAGGAAAACCTTTCTCGTATTCTTCTTTAGTAAACAAAAATAATCCACAAGCATATTGAGAGTTAGTTAAATCTTGAGGATTTAAACGTTCCTGAAATACACCCTGATCATTGATGCCGGCAAACTCAACCAGCTTCAATCCTTTAAAATAATCAAGAATTTGTTGAGGCGAGTGAATACGATGAGCATTAAAGCAAACTCTCGGCCGACCAACTGGTAAAGAAAAATACAACTTACCGCCAAGTGCCAACACACGGAATAGCTCAGCGCAAGCTTTTCGGGTACCTTGTGGGTCTAGATCATCCCCATAACGACCCAAGCCGATATGTTCAGCAACATGTAGGCAGGAAAGAGACTTAAGAGAATTATCAGTAAAAGGTAAATTTAAGATATTACCGGCCTTAGAGTTAAAATTTGACAAATTAACCGCTATTGGGCGGATATCAATAAAGGTAACTTTAGTGATTGCGCTTAAAAAACCAACAAACTCTACAGTTGAGCCAATATCAACATGTCCAGGTACTTTGCTTTGATAAATCTTTTTAAAAGCCCAGATGTCTTGATAAAAATAGTGATTATCAATCGGTGTAGTTGGTAAACGCTCATATAATCTTGGATGACTGTTAATTAAGTCCAACTTCTCCGCTCCAGACAGTTTTTTATATTTAAACCAGTCGCGACAATACCGCACCATAGCCGGACCCCATTTTATAAGTTTCTTCAAATCTACTACTGGAAAAATCCACAAGTATACCGCGTACAAAAATTTTTTCCAAAAACGCTGTGATGGCGCCATACTATTTATAACTTAAAACACTCAAGAAAATAAATACCTGTATTAGGATTGGGTTGATGAATTTTGATATTGCCAAAATTAAAACGCTTAAGCAACTGCTCTAAAGAATCCAGTGTAAATTCATTTAGATGACCTAGGTGGCGCTGGACGCCAAATAGTTTCAGATAAACTTTTTTAACCACCGCTTTTAACCCACGATAACGATACAATTCTACCATTCGTCTCCAACCGGTATTAAAAGAGGGCAAGCCTACTCCGACAACCAATTTACCACCAATTTTTAAAACACGATAAGTCTCGGTAATCGCCTTTTCTACATTATAAAAATGCTCAATCACTGATCTCATTACTACAGTATCAAATATTTGATCCCGAAACGGCAGGTATTCCCCCACTCCCCTGATAAAATTAAATGGTTGCCCAGCATTGTGGTACAATTTTTTAATAACTGATATTTTATCTAACGCCCGATCGTCTGGATCAACAACAAAATACTCTTGTTCTGGTTTAAGATAACGCCTTATAATCCCAGTCGCTCCGCCAATATCTAAAACTTTACCTAGTAAATCAACTTTTTTATGCACAACGTCGGCCGACTGCAAGTCGTTAGCTGCTTGATCTAGATCGTACCCTTTATTCCACTCTTGAAAATTCTTTAATTCCTCTAGCCACCTTCGTAAAGCTGAAGAATCAAGTTCAGGATGATCAAAAACCATCATATCTGGTACACCATCTTTCAAAGCGTAACTACTACCACAGCGGCTACAATTAATACGGGCTGACTGCCAAACCAAAATCCCTTTACACCAAGGACAAATTAAATTTTGTTTCAGGTCGCTCATAATAAGCCCATAGTTTTAAAAATAGCCCGAAATCGCCGCTCATATGTATGATCTTTAATAGTGCGCTCGTATCCCGCCCTAGCTACTGCCTGACGCTCGTCATTATGATGTAAATAATACTTGATTTTCTGAATCAACTCTTCATGGTTTTTAAAGACTACGACTTCTTTATCCAATTCATAATATTCACTAAGCTCTGGGATATATGATGTCAACAAAAAACCTCCACAGCCTGGCACTTCAAAATTACGTCCTTTCATTTGCTCATGTTTAGCTGTAAACAAATTGGTGGCATTCTGCCTCATTTGAGAAAAATTATTCAAGCGAATTTTTTGACCGTGACGATGCAAAAAAATTTTGGCCACTGATTTAATACTCCAACCAAAAGACACGTTGGACAAATTTAAATTGATCGCTGAACTCGAAAACAACTCTACCATTTGGTCTTGGAATATACGACCACTAGGCCAACCATAACCAAAACAATCAATACTTATTCCAACCTCCCTTAACTTTTTGATCACTTGCCTGCGATTGCTATGCGGTTGACCCACAAAAGTTACTCCATATTTTTTTTTACTCGCGACTGGGTGATAGGAAAAATGATTACAGGCCCACTGTGTTTTAATAACATTTTTTAAACCTAGGCGTTGATATTTTTTAACAGCCTCACTATCGGTACTAGCTATCCAAGAAAACGCCGGAGCCCATAATTCAGAGTAACCAGCGAATCTCCACTGGTCATCGCCAAACCAATTTAATGTCAGAGTATTGGTGTGTTGGCTAATATCCGCTATAACATTTTTATCAAATTCATCTGTAAAAAGAAAAGTAAATAACAAATCTGGCTCCTCTTGCTTTACCTTATCCAACAACATTTGGTTCATGCGCTCCTTTCCATACTTTAAAATTAATTCATCAATTGGCCATAATTCTGCCTCTACCTGCGACATATGCTGAAGAGTGTCAAAAAAATTTGTAAACTCAAAACTTGGTCCCCGCTGAGGATCACCATAATCATGTTTTAATGCAGCAAATAAAATCTTCATCTGACTATAAATTTTAACCTAGAACGACTTGTGTTTTTTAAGTATAAATCAGACAACTTTTTAATAAAAGCCTTAGGCAATAAATTTGCTACTAACCAAACAAACACGGCTATTAAGTAACGTCCATTTGCGTGTGCAAGCCTTAAAGTTTGATTTAAATCTTTACGCCAGGAAACATCGCCAGCAGCAATCTTAACAACCACCAAACGCAACAATAAAAAACAGTAAATGCCTTTAGTATGGTATTTTTTCCGCATCAATGGGCTTAAACGCTGATTGTATTTAGTAAATACTCGCACCGACGACTTAAAAACATCAACCATATTGTCAGATCGCCTACCAGCGCGACTAGTTAAACGGCAGTAGGAAAAATCACCTGGTAAATAGCCAAACTGCGCATTAGTAAAAGCTAACCTTAACCACATATCCCAATCTTCTGCTCCACCAGATTGCTCATTAAATTTCCCCGCCCGTGCTAATGCTTTGTTTCTGAATAGGGCTGCATGTATCGCGGGGTACTGTAAGTTTAAAATATAAGAAAGCGCCGAACCTTGATAGGAATACTGATAATGTCTTTTACCACTAGCAGGATCAGAATCAAAATGCAAGACATCAGAATAAACCAGATCAAATTCAGGGCGACTCTCTAAGAATTCCAACTGCCGAGCTAACTTTTCTGGAGACAATAAATCGTCCGCATCTAAAAATTGTATGTAAACACCACGTGCTTCAACTAATGCCAGATTGCGCGCTTTAATTACGCCCTGATGCTCCTGCTTAATCAATTTTAATTTGTCATTAACTTCTAAATAGTTAGCAAGTCCATCTGTTGATCCATCATCTACCACTATAATCTCAAAATTTTGAAAGGTTTGTTTGTTAACCGACTCTAAAGTTTGACTAATCAGTGACCCAACATTATAGGCTGGCATAATTACAGACACCAACGGCATGCTGATGTTAGATTCTGACTGATTCATGGTTTAACGAATTTATTTTGGTACCAGTCATAAGTCTGCTGTAGACCGTCGGCAAACGAAGTTTGGGCTACCCAACCAAAATTTTTGAGTTTGGAAATGTCCAACAACTTACGTGGCATACCGTCAGGTTTAGATGTATCAAAAACCAAGTTACCCTTAAAACCAACTACTTTTTTAATCAACTCGGCTAATTCTTTAATTGATATGTCTTGACCAGTGCCAACATTAATAAATTCAGGATCATTATAATTATTCATCAACCAATAAACAGCATCTGCTAAATCATCAACATATAAAAATTCCCGAAACGATTCACCGCTACCCCAGACAACAACCTCGGGAGAGTTTTCTGTTTTAGCTTTATGTATACGACTCATAAGTGAAGGAATCACATGCGCATCTTCAGATTCAAAATGATCACCATGGCCATAAATATTAGTAGGCAAACACGATATAAAATTTTTCTTATACTGATCATTTAAATAACGGCAAAGTTTAAGACCTGTAATTTTAGCCAGAGCATAACCTTCGTTGGTCGGCTCCACTTTTCCAGTGAGTAAATACTCCTCTTTCATTGGTTGTTGGCACTCCCGAGGGTAAACACAACTTGATCCTAAAAACACTAATTTTTTTACGCCCGCTAAATGCGCCTGCCAAATAATATTATTTTGTATTTGCAAATTTTCGTATAAAAACTCGGCCGGATAAGTTAAGTTGGCGCTTATACCCCCAACTCTCGCTGCTGCCACAATAACGTAATAAGGATTGATTTTTTTAAAAAAATCTGCTGCTGCAGCTTGGTTCAATAAATCAAGCTCGCTCTTGGTTTTAGTTATTAAATTAGTATAACCTTCGCCCTGATACTTTCGCAAAATTGCACTGCCCACCATGCCAGTGTGACCAGCTATATAAATTTTCGCTTGCTTATCCAACATATTAAGGTTTAGCTATTAAATTGGTTAACAAGTTAACTTCGTTAGTAGTTAATTCTGGATGATTAGGAAAATAAAAACCTTGGCTGTGAACCTTAGTGGCGTTAGGTAATGATAACGCTTGAGTTTTGACATTTTTTTTATAAAATGGATGTTCAGCAATATTACCAGCAATAATCGGCCTAATTTCCACCTTTTCCTTATTAAATCTCTCTATATACTTTTTAAAAAAACTCTTTTCGCGGACCAAGACTGGCATAGCAAAATTAGAAATGGTTTCCATATATTCAACTTCCATCGCTTGTAGCTCGCTGTTCCCTGTTAAAGCTTGATTAAACTTTTTAAAATTATTTTTTCTCCTCTCTACAATCTCATCCCAGTATTTAAGTCCGTAATTGCCTAACCAGCCGGTGATTTCAGTCGGCCGAACATTATAAGCTAACTCATAAAAAGTATAAGGTTTAAAAAAGTCGTCAATGCTATACTCTTGAGTTAGTTGTTTTTGTTTGTCTGCTTTAAGCTGCCTATCCCAACCATGGGCTCGTACCATTACCAACATATCATATAATTCCTCTTCATCAGTTACTACCATACCACCCTCAACAGTTGAAATGTGATGTCCCACATAAAAGGAAAAAGTAGCGGCTAAACTAAAATTCCCGAGTAACTGTCCATTCGTTTTTGATCCCAAGCTCTCACAATTATCCTCTAGTAAAATAATCCCGCGCTCAGAGCACAAATCTTGTATTTGTTTAATGTCAGAACAAAAACCTAAGACATTAGTTAAAAACAAGGCTTTATGGCCAACTAAATATTTTTCCAAAATAGCGCTGCTGACATTAAGTGTTTCAAGCTCGCAATCCATCAACATCGGCCTCAACCCCAACTGCAGCAGCGGCATAATATTGGTAGACCATGTAACGGCCGATACGCCAACACCATCGTCTTTTTTAAGTCTTCCTAAATTAATTAACGCCTGAATCAAAATTAAATTAGCACTAGAACCACTGTTAACCAAAACCGCAAATTTCCTACCTTGTTTTTCAGCAAAGTCTTGCTCAAACTTTTTACATTCTTCTCCCATGCTTAACTTTTGGGCCGACACAATAAACTGAGCCAAAGCCTTTTTGGATTTTGCTTCGTGATAAAAAGTAGATTTCATTAACTTAATCATAAATTAGGTAAAATCATCCTTAGTTTTTTCTTAACCAAAGGGTGTAGTCTTTGGTCATTTACTTTAAACCAACGAGCCACTGAATGCTGGCCATCAAACTTAACATGGCTATACCTTAGGATGTACCCCCAGAAAATATTAACTGTATGAGAATTAATGCCTTGAAAAATAGAGGAGGGATTTATTTCGTTAACCACCCCGCCCCAAATTAATTTTTTCGGATCAAGTTTTAAGCCAAGCTCTTGCTTCATTTGTCGTACCGCTGCCTGTTTGAATTCTTCATTTTTCAACAACCTACCTCCAGCAGAAAAATAGGCTCCACGATAAGGTAAATTAGTTCTTTTAAACAATAAAGTTTCGTCTTTAGTTTTATTAAAAAAAAGTACATCTACGGTACAAATCACCAGATGTTTTATAATCTCCCGATAAATTTTAACAGAAATAAAGGTTCCTGTTTTATATTTTGGCATAAAACTTAACCTACTGGCGCGGAAGGTTTCCGCACTCTTTTTAAATCAGCTTCTATCATGATCTTAACTAAATCCGCAAATTTAGTGCGCGCTTGCCAACCTAATTTTGCCTTAGCCTTACTAGCATCAGCCACTAAATTTTCTACTTCCGCAGGGCGGAAATAACGCGGATCTATTTCAATATAATCTTGCCAATTACCCAAGCCCGCTTGTTTAAAAGCCGCTTCCGCAAACTCTTTCACTGAATGACTTTCACCTGTGCCAATAACATAATCATCAGGCTGAGGATGCTGCAGCATCAAATAAGCAGCTTCCATATATTCCGGCGCATAACCCCAGTCTCGTTTAGCTTCTAAGTTTCCTAAATAAATCTTTTTATCTAACCCTGCCTTAATCCTAGCAATCCCTCGGGTAATTTTACGGGTAACAAAAGTTTCACCTCGCCTAGGGCTTTCGTGATTAAATAAAATGCCATTCACGGCATAAATACCATAAGCCTCGCGGTAATTTACAGTAGTGTGAAAAGCAAAAACTTTAGCACACCCATAAGGGCTGCGGGGATGAAAAGGAGTTTTCTCATTTTGTGGCGGAGCACCTTGACCAAACATCTCCGATGAACTGGCTTGATACAATTTAATAGGCTTACCCCCTTCCGTCTGCCAATCTTTTACCGCTTCTAAAATTCTTAAAGCTCCTAAAGCATCTATGTTAGCTGTATACTCGGGAATATCAAAGCTAACACGGACATGCGACTGAGCACCTAAGTTATAAATCTCATCCGGCTTAATAGAGTAAATTAACTTACGAATAGTATTGGCATCAGCCAAATCACCATAATGTAATTTAAACTTAAGGCCGGGAGTATGAATTTCTTTAAATAAATGGTTGACCCGTTCGGTATTAAAAGTAGAAGCTCGGCGGATAATACCGTCAACCTCATAATCTTTGGCCAAAAGTAACTCAGCTAAATACGAACCATCTTGGCCAGTAACTCCCGTAATTAAAGCTTTTTTCATAGATAATAAGCTTACTCACTTTAACTAAAATTATCTTTAAAAGCAAGTCTATTGTACTAATAACCATTAAAATTAATTCTGTAACTGTTCAATAAAAAGCTGCACCTCATCTCCTAAATAATAATCCAGTTCCCAAGCTTTCAAAGCCGCCTCAATCGCCTCCTCTTTCTTCCCCAACTCTGCTTTAACCGCAGCCAGTTTTACGTAGTAATCTGCTTCTTCGTCTTTTTTAATTAACTCCTGATACAACAACTCAATCATTTCGTAATTTAAAGTATTGGTATAGTAGCTAAGTAAAAAATCAACACGATTATGGTCATCGGCTTCTAATTGATAACCTATTTGGAAAGCCTGTTTAATCTCTACTGTTCCCTGTTGATCTTGATCATCAGTTAAATACGCTAAACCTAAAAATAAACGGGAAACTGGTAAACTAGGATTAAGACTAACCGCCTGCTCCAATACCTTTACACTGGCTGCTGTATCACCTGCCAACCGTCGGTTATGAGCCAGCTCAAAAGCAATTTGCTGACGTTTGGGACTTAACTCTTGAGCCTTAATTAAAGCTTGATAAGCTAAAGTTAAATCAGCCGGATCTTTAGTGTCAGTAAAACGTAAATCATAAAGCTGACCTTGGCGATACCAAAGCGGCGCTTCGGGAGAGTATTTTTTTATTTCCTGCTCTAGTTTGGTTAAATAATAATTAATTAACTCAAGCCGATCAGCTTCCGCGACAAACCCCAAACTGACAAGTATTTTGTCTTCTCTAATTAATAACAAATTGGCCGGACTTTGAAGCTTTAAAGCTTTTTTAGTTAATTCCAAACTAACCACTGAATCATTAACATTTTTAGCCTGCTCCTGCCATTTAGCTGACGATATGGTATTACTGCCAAAACCAATACTAAACACGATTAGAGATACACCAACAACCCCTACCAGCCACCAAGCTGGTTGGCGATTCTGCTTTAATTCTTTAAAAACAATGGTTTGAGAACCAATAAAGGCCAGAAACAGAAAAAATAATAAATAGCTGAAATTAAAATCAAACAAAAAACTATTCTGAACTAAATAAGCAGCAGCTAAACCTGTTAAGATAGCCTGCTCTTTCCTCTCGGACCAGGTAGTAAATGTTTTAACTAATGCCCACCAAACAAACAAATAAGCAAGCAACCCTAAAAATCCGGCAGTCACCAGCCACTCTATAAAAATATTATGCGCCCGATCAAACCAAGTAATATCGCCAGTTCTAAAATAAATCGCTGGATTATAATTTTTCTCAAAAGCAATATTAAAGTTTTCCTGGCCCCATCCTACCAACGGCCGCTGGATTAAAGACTTAATACCGCTACCCCAAGTCAAAAAGCGATTACCTAATGACTGATCACCTAAGTTTAAAAAAGGCGCTGGTTTTAAAGCCACCACCAGTGTTGCTCCCAAAGTTAAAACAACCACTATACCGAGCAACCACCGTTGCCAGTTACTCTTACCAAACCAACCGAGTACTAACACTAGCACCCCAACCCCCAAACCTAAAAACACCCCTTGTGATTTGGTAAGTAAAATTACGGCCAACTCTAATAAAATAATACCAAGATAAACCCAATTATATTTTGGTCTTTCTTCTTTAAGCCAAAGCCAAGCTGCTAAAAATAAATGAAATAATAAATAAACAGCTAAATAAATAGGATTGCCAAAAGCGGCCGATACCCGTCCATCAACCGCCAAGGTAGTAAAAGGTAAATTAAAATACTGGGCCAAGCTATAAAGCGAGACTAATAAACTAACACCAACCGACCACTTAAATATTTTCAACCAATCACTTTTGCTTTTAAAAGTACTGCTGACAACTAAAAATAATAAACCATAGTGTAGTAAAGCCCACCAGCCAGCTTCATACTGCCGCAAATGAGTGCCCCACCAACTTTTTAAGGGCGACACACTAAATATTAATGCTGTTAAACTGGCTGCTAAAAGTGCTGCCACTCCCCAATTCAGCCAACTTCGCCGAGGGCGAAATTGTGGATAATTATAAGCCCCGATTGCCCAGGCGATCAGCATTAAATCAATTAACCAAAAAATAACCCAGCCGCGAGCATAAAGCCAATAATTGGGAGTGGTTGGAGATGTTACGAGCGGTATTAATAAAATCAAAAATAAACCACCTCGTAATAGTTTGGTCAGGTTATCAGCCGAAGAGGTCATTTTTGTAATTCTCTAATAATGCCCAAGATATCATCTTTTTGCTCTTCTGGCACCAATTGCATATATTGGCCATAATAATTAAGCGCCTGTTCCTTGTTACCAACCTCTTCATAATATCGGGCCAAAGTTACTACAATAGCTGGATTATTTCTAGTTCTATTTAATCCATAAAGCAAAATCTGCTCAGCATCACTGCTGTCGCGCCAAACGGCAGACAAATAAAGTTCAGCTAAACGCAGATAACCCTCGGCAAACAGCGGCTGGCGGTTTATTATTTCTCTATAAGCATCTTCTGACTGCTGGTATTTACCCCAATCCTGATACATCACTCCCAAATTCATAGCTGCCGTAACTGATTCTTTATCAATCGCCAGGGCTTGTCGGAAAGCCTGCTCGGCCCCTAAATAGTCGCCTAATGATTTTTTATTAGTCCCTAACTGAAACCAGTTAAATGAATTTTCCGGATCCTTGTTAAGTGCCTGCTCCATATCACTAATCCCTTGTTTTAAGTTGGCTAACAGCTCTGGATTAGCTTCTTGTATGCGGACTTCGGTTTGTTGCATCCTCTCCTGATTAGCTGCCAGTTGTTTCTGATACTCTAGCTGAGGTTTGACTACCCATTGCCAAGCGCTAAAACCTGAAATAATAATTATAATAATTATTATGATAGAGACAGTTAATTTATTTTTTGTGAAATTTAAATATTGACGATAGAGCATAATTCTTAAATTTAACTATTTATTCCTGTTAAGGTAGTAGATTGCTTCGTCCCGCCAGTCGGCGGGACTCGCAATGACGCAGAGAGAAAAGGGCAGGGCTGACTCCTACACTGTCATTGCGAGAGAGTGAAGCGACCGCAGCAATCTCTTAAACATATTTTAACTAAAATTAGCAAAAACATAAAGCCCCTCGATGTACATCGAGGGGCTTAAGGTATCTTTTTTTCTTCTAGAGAACCTCGGTGGATAGTTCCCTTCAACTAAACCACGGGGCTAAAGATACAAACTCAATCAACTCATTAGGACGGGAAGGTAAGGGCTTGGCTGTCGGTTGCGACAGTCTTCACATACCTACCATTGGTCCAGTCATTGGACGCTGTAGCATTATCTGTGCCGTCTGCATCGCCATCGGCCGTATCATTGTGCGGGATAGCTGATTCATCTGACCAAATAACGTTATAAGCGTCTGCAGCGGCTGAATCGTCACCAACATTTAACACCGCATCTAAGTCGTCAATGCGCTGCGCTGCTATTAAGTCGTCCAGCTCACCAGTTACTGTGGCTGTGTCGCCCAAGAGCTTGGTGGACAGCTGGTCGGCCGAGGCCGCGCCAGTAACACTACCTTGAAACTCATAAGTCTTGGAAGCGCCACGACTAATGGCTTCGGCTGAGTTAAAGGTAATGTTGGTGGTAATAGTAGTAGTACCAGCGATACTAGAGGTAACTGTCAGGTTACTCTGACCAGTTTGCTTAATTGACTGACTGGCGACGGTAACGTTAGTACCATCAGAGTTAGCTGTTTCAAAAGTGAAGTGCTTTAAGGAGACATCGTCATCCATAGCAGTCACTTTAAACTTAAGCAAAGTAATAGTGCCGTTGGACAAAGTGGTGCCGTGTGGGTTGGTAACTAGCTCAATTTTTGGTTGGCTCTTACGCATTACTACATCATTACCAGCAGTGTCAGTACCTAAGTCAGTTAACACAGTTGAGCCAGAAGTACCCCTGGCTTCAGCATTATCGTCAGCCTCTAGATCAATACTAAACTCATCACCAGAATCTGCTCCGCCAGAAATGGTGTTCATGTCCACCTTAACTGTTAAGGTGCGAGAACCATCTTTAGGTACGATAAAGGCTGGTGAAATAGTGTTAAAGTCCGCTTGCGCATCAGTAGTGCCAGCTGCTGTCACTGGCGTAGGTGAAACCGGGCCAGCTACCTTAGTAGCGCCGTCATAAAGGTAAATAGCAGTAATGGCATCGGATACATCAGCATCAGCATCAGCTGAAACCAGTTTGATCCTCATCTTAGTTACCTTTAATTCCTCATTTTGCGCTGTGAACTTAAACTTGGAAACTGTTACACCCTGCGAACCAGCAGTAACGATTCGTGAATCATTAACGTCAATTTCAGTTGGCGCCGCGCCTACTGTTAAGGTACCAGCATTACTAATAGTGACAATACGATTAGGCGAAGTGCCGCCATTTACCGCATCACCAGTAGCAGTTATTGAGTTGCCTTGCGGGTCAGCCACAGCAATATCTGCCGAGACATCAACCAAGTCAAAGGCAATTCGCTCCACATTACTGTTACGGTAAGCAGACTGAGAAATATCACCTTCCACAATTACTACTTTAGTAGTACCAGCAGCAATCTCTAAGCCCAAGCTAGAGAAGGTAGAGGTACCACTAGTAGTTGCGCCTGGACTCTTAGCATCACCCTTATAGTCGCCGTCAACTTTTAGACGCACGGTTGGAACATCATCCTGACAAGAAGTGGTGCCACCGCTGGCATCAGTGTCTTGACCTTTGACAAAATCAGTTTCCACATTGGAATCATCAATGTAGCAAGTGGTCATAATGGAGTTAACAATTACATTGGTAGCTATACCAGCAGTAAAGTTAAAACCAATAAAGTCTTTCTTAATAGTACCCTTAATATAGGTTTGGCTGGTTGGAGTAGTAGCCAAGGTGATAGTGAGGGATGGTACCCTTACTGTCATTTGGTTACCAGATACATCCGAGCCAGGAACAATATCAGTGGTAGCTAAGAAGCTATTGTTAGACAAGTTCTTTACTTGATTAGAGAAGTCGGAAACATCAATAGTAGCGGCAATCACATCTCCATCTACCACATCGGCTAAATTAGCAATATCAACAGTTACTGAATAAGTGGTAGCGCTGCCAGCAGCTAAAGTAGTGTCCTCGGTAAAGAGGATGTCTTGGCTAGTAGCCGAACCAGTACCCGAGAGGTCAGAAGGACCCCAAACTACGGTACCAGTTGAAGTATCAGTAATCTTAAGATCAGTGTAGTTAGAGGTAGTGCCGTCATTAAAGTTGGCAGTACTTGAACCACCGTTATTCAAGATTAAAGAGAACTGACGAACTTCCACTTCTACTTGAGCGGCCATGGTGAAATTCAGAATCTCTACATCCTTACCGTTTTTGGCAACATCAGAAGCTGAAGGACCGTTTAAGGTAATGGTTAGCTGACCAGCATCCACTGCGCTGTAAGAACAGTCGCCAGCGGATGAAGTACAGCTGTCACCATCATATGTAGTGCGTGTCACGCTAGTGCCATAACCATAGGTTTTACCAACAGCAAACAAATCAGCCGAATTCTCTAGATACATAGCAATAGTATCACCAGATTTGGCTGAAGCTCCGACATCGGCATAAACCGAATAGGTCTTAGCATTACCCTTATCAAACGCTACGGGAGTGGCAAATTCAAAGACAACTAAGTCTTTGCTATTAATCGCATCAGCAGTGGCCACGGCAGTACCAGTAGCTCTGTCCTTCATAACAAAGTTAGAAAGGTTACTGCGGGAGATATTACCAGAGTTGAATAAAGCAATGCGCTTTAACTCAACATCTTCAACTGATCCAGCAGTTACCTGGAACTGAGCAATTTCCACATTCTTTTCAGCAACTTTAGGGTTGGTGATAGTACCGTTCTTGGCAATAGTCATACTGCCTGAATCAATACCAGCCACTGTCATTGGGTTACCTTTAGCAGTACCCGAAGCAGTAGCCGAAGAGGCAGTTAGACTGGTTACCTCAAAGGTGTGAACATTACCAGAACCAGCGCTAGAATTCATATCAGCTAACACATCTAGTGTTACTGAACCGCCAGCTGGTACGGAAACGCTCATACTTGAGTAAACCGCATTATTGCTTGACGAGTTTACAGTGCGCCCGCTGGTTAACCTGGTTGAACCCTGATAAATATATAAATTATCAAAGTCGGCAGTAGCACCAGGACCAGAACGATGCAAAGTAAGGTTGGTAATGGTTACAGCAGTGCTGTTACCATTAGTCACCGTGAACTTTAGGAAAGGAACTGAAGTGGCGCTTTGTGGCACAGTGGCCGAAGCCGGTGTGGCCGCATCAAGCGCTACAGCAATATCGCCAGTTACTGCTACAGGAGCAGAAGAACTAGAAACATTTACTAAATCAGATTCCTTACCAGTGATGGATGAACCATCAGAGTAAGTAATCGCTGTGTTGCGAACAAATTCACTGCGGAACATATTGGCTGCCATCGCAGCATCCGAAGCAACTGGTCGCTTTACTCCACCAGCATCAGTATAATAAGTGGTATCATCGCCAGCATATTTCACTAGCGTGCCCACCGTATGTTGATCAGTGGTTATGTCAGCACCAGTTGAGTAGTTGACCCAGAAAGGATCTGGTACATCAACAATCATTGTATTCCAGTTTGCTCCATAAAGAGCGATTGCTCTGGCTTCACTATCAACCCAGCGGAGTATGCCACCAGGTTCAACTGCATAAACTTTGGGAATGGTAGTTACCTTAACGAGCCAGGTTCCTGGTCGTATGGTTATATTACCGCCAAAGTCAATACCTTCCATTTCTGTTTGAGATACTGTTACTACCCCAGAAAAATCAGCGTACCATGATTTGTACGTTTTTTCATTAGGGAAAACATATCTCTTAGTTCCGTCATAGTAGTAGACAGCGCTACTGTCTGCCAACTTAATCAAGTCACCAGCCGAGGCGGCCTCTGCTTCTATAGGAACCAGTGCACCGCCTATGGACCAGAGCACCATCATGATGGCTACTGTGACGAAAGTAAATTTTTTGAAGTTAGACATTTATTTTTTACTCCTTAAAAAATTAGTATCGCCTAGGGATTAAACTTGAAG
>JBDRTU010000059.1:0-3332 GCA_043823825.1 Patescibacteria group bacterium | reverse complement strand
GACCCTAATTTAGCAGAACTAGCAATTAAACGTTTTGTTCAAGTACTGCAGGAAATTATTCCGGGAGTAAAGGTTACCTCTAATTTAGTTGATGCTTATCCTAAAAAAGCAAAAACAGTAGTCATTAAGGTAGCACCTAGTTGGATTAATGAACGATTAGGCACCAACCTAAAGATTAATGTTATGAAAGATATTTTGGAGCGGCTTGGATTTACTATTACTGGTACTAAGGAATGGCAGGTAACCGTGCCATCTTGGCGTGCCGCACGAGACGTAACTATCAAAGAAGATTTATTAGAAGAAGTAGCGAGAATTTATGGCTATAGCAAGATCAAACCAACCTTACCAGCTTTTCCTATTAGCCCACCAGTGTTTGATCCACAACAAGATTTGCGCTGGCGGGTGCGAGATGAGTTAGTGGCTCAAGGATTTAGTGAAACATTATCCTATTCTTTTATTAGTCAAAAAAATATTGATCAGATTGCCGAAGTTTATTCTGGTTTGGCTCTAGGTGGAAAAGAACTGCTCTCTCTTCAGAATCCAGTTGATCAACAAGAACAGTTTTTAAGACCAGCTTTAGCAAGTAACCTGTTGGAACAGTTAGTAAAGAATGTTTTACTAAGAAGCCAAGAAGCAATCAGTCTATTTGAAATTGGCAGAGTATTTAGTGGCAGCAAAGGCGAGTGGCCAGTTAAAAGAGGTAAAGGAGGAAAGGAAAATTTGCCTTTACAGCCTTATCATTTAGCTTTGGCTACGAGGCAGCCGGGAAAAAGCAAGCTAGAAGCCTGGCGTAGCTTAAAAGGGATGGTGGAAAGATTAGGATCTTACTTGGGATTGGTTTTTGAATTAACCACAGTGGGTCAGGTAACAAAGATATTGGTTGATAAAACGCAAGTTGGTGTTATGGTGGTATTAGAACGAACGAGATCTAACCTAAAATTAGTTATTGGTTTAGCAGAATTTAATTTGGATCTGTTACCGACTGATAAAAAAGTAAAAAAATTATCAGCCTTGCCTCAACAACCAGCAGAACTGCGGGATTTATCAATAATTATTCCTGCTAATATCCTCTGGGGGAATATTAAAGATTTGATTAGTAATATTTCGCCGCTTTTAGAGTCTGTTGATCCGTTTGATGTATATGAATCAGATAGTTTAGGCGAGGGTAAGCGGAGTATTGCTTTTCATCTTACTTTCCGTTCACCTAAGCGAACATTGAAGTCAGAAGAAGTGGATAAGATAGTTGAACAAATCAAGCAGGCTTTAATTAAGAAATTTAAAATTGAAATTAGAGATCATTAATTAAGATTTAGATAAACTATGCCAAAAAAAATCAAAGAAAAAATTATTAAAGCTCCCAAAACCCAAGAGGTTAAAAGCAAGGGTAAATATACGGCTGAACAGATTCAAGTGCTAGAAGGCCTAGAGCCGGTTAGAAAACGGCCTGGGATGTATATTGGCAACACTGCTAAAGAAGGTTTACATCATTTGGTTTGGGAAGTAGTAGACAACTCTATTGATGAAGCAATGGCAGGGCATGCTAGCGTGATTAAAGTCACTCTAGAGCCCGGCAGCCGTGTTCGCGTAGAAGATAATGGCCGCGGCATTCCTGTAGAAAGGCATAAACAAACTGGTTTATCAGCTCTGGAGACAGTTTTAACCAAACTTCATGCTGGAGGAAAATTTGGTGGCGAGGGATATAAAGTTTCTGGGGGTCTTCATGGTGTTGGTGTTTCTGTAGTGAATGCTCTTTCCACTTGGTTGCGGGCCGAGGTAAAACGCGATGGCAAACTCTGGGTGCAAGAATATTCCCGCGGTAAGGCCAAAGGTAAGGTGAAAGCTGAATCAGCGGCACGCGGTACAGGTACTATTATTTCCTTTGAACCAGATCCAGAAATATTTACCGTATTAGATTATGATTGGAAAATGGTGCTGGATCATTTGCGACAGCAAGCTTATCTTACCAAAGGAGTTAAAATTGAGGTTTACGATGAACGGATTAAGGGTAAGCGGCAAACCTATGTCCTTTACTTTGAAGGTGGTATAGCCTCTTACATACAGCATTTAAATATTCACGTTGAGTCGAAGCATGATAAAGTTTTTTATGTTTCCAAAGAAGAAAATGGTGTTTTAGTAGAAGCAGGTTTACAGTACACAGATGAGTATAAAGAAACAGTTTATAGTTTTGCTAATAATATTAATACTGTTGAGGGCGGAATGCATCTTGTAGGTTTTCGCACCTCGTTAACTCGCACGCTAAATGCCCATGGCCGCGCTAAAGGATTTATTAAAGAAAAAGAGGAAAATTTATCTGGCGAAGATGTGCGCGAAGGTTTAACAGCTGTCATTAGTGTTAAATTAAAAAGCCCTCAATTCGAAGGGCAAACCAAGGCTAAACTTGGTAATGCTGAAGTAAGGCCAGTTGTAGAATCAATAGTGGGCGATGCTTTGGCAATTTATTTAGAAGAAAACCCACGTGATGCTGAAGCAATATTAGGCAAGTGTTTATTAGCTTCGCGTGCACGAATGGCCGCTAGAGCCGCTCGTGAATCGGTTTTGCGCAAAGGCGCGTTGGATGGCTTTACTTTACCTGGCAAACTAGCAGACTGTTCTAGTCGCGATCCTAAAGAATCAGAACTCTATATTGTTGAGGGCGATTCTGCAGGCGGTAGCGCTAAGCAGGGGCGTGACAGGTTTTTTCAAGCAATCTTACCACTCAGGGGGAAAATATTAAACGTAGAAAAAGCCCGTTTAGACAAGATGCTTTCTAATAACGAGGTAAAATCATTAGTTATTGCGCTTGGCACTAATATTGGCGAGCAGTTTGATTTAAATGATTTGCGTTATGACAGAATAATTATTATGACCGATGCTGATGTTGACGGCGCTCATATTCGTACTTTATTATTGACGCTTTTTTACCGCCACTTTCAGCCAGTAATTCAATCAGGCCATTTATACATAGCGCAACCACCATTGTATCGCTTACAAAAGGGAAAAGAAATACGATATGTCTATTCGGACAATGAATTAGAAAAGACAATTAAGCAAATTAAGGGCGCTAAAGCAGAACCAGTTAAAAGTAAAGTAAAAAGTAAGGCTGCGGCCGCGCCTACTGAACCAGAATCAGACGCAGCTTCAACGGAGGTAGTGGCGGAAGTCTCGCCGCAGACGGGTGTATCGGTTCAGCGTTATAAGGGTTTGGGTGAAATGAATCCTAGTCAATTATGGGAAACCACTATGGATCCGCGAACACGCTTAATGAAGCAAGTAACTATTGAGGATGCGGCTAAGGCTGATGAAATTTTTAATATTTTAATGGGTTCTGATGT
>JBDRTU010000058.1:0-3965 GCA_043823825.1 Patescibacteria group bacterium | reverse complement strand
TTCTAAAGATGAAGTGGAAAAAATGAAAAAAGAAGCCGAAGTTCATGCTAGTGATGATAAAAAGCGTCGTGAATTAGTAGATATGAAGAATCAGGCAGATAGTGTGGTTTATCAAACAGAGAAAATGCTAAAAGAGCAGGGAGAAAAAGTGCCAGCTGATGTTAAGAAAACTGTGGAGGAAAAGTTGGAAGAGGTGAAAAAGACTAAAGATGGTGAAGATGCTGAAGCTATTAAAAAAGCTATGGATGATTTACAGCAAGCCGCAATTAAAATCGGCGAAGCTATTTATAAAGGTCAATCCGCTCCCACGCAAGGCTCAGGGCCTTCAGCCGAAGACCAAAAAGCTGGTGATAACAAATCTGGCCCAGTTGAGGGTGAAGTTGAGGATGTTAAGAAGTGACGACTCATAGTTAGTTGTCATCCCCGCGTAATCGGGGATCCAGCATTAATTGTTCCTGTAGGAATGTTATTCCCAACTTGATTGGGAATCAGAAATAACTAAATGAATAAATCATATTACGTATATATTTTGGCAAGTCGTAGGAATGGCACGTTGTATATTGGAGTGACGAACAATTTGGAACGTAGGGTATATGAACACAAGCATAACATTATTCCAGGATTTACTTCTAAGTACGGCGTGTATCACTTGGTTTACTACGAGGAAAGTTCCGATGTACAGTCAGCGCTTAAACGCGAAAAGCAGCTTAAAAAGTGGAATCGCGTATGGAAGCTTAAACTGATTGAGCAAAGCAATCCGAGTTGGCGCGATTTGTATAATGATATAATGTAATGTTATTCCCGTGAAAGCGGGAATCCAGGGATTTTCTTCTTGTTTGTCTGGATTCCCGCCTGCGCGGGAATGACAAAAATAGTTGAAAGGCAGAAAAGATTTCTTTAATAAAAAGATCCCCGATTGATGTTCAGTCAGATCGGGGTCCGCAGTCTGGTAAGGTGCTATTGTTATCCTTACTGAGAGAAGGTATTGGCGTTAGCGCTATGGATTTTCATCCCGATGGGATCCGCCCATTATTAAGCCTTTAGTTCGGGCTCCCTTCTCCTTTTGACTCGGGGGAGTCCAGCCCCTTGAAAATAGCCATTTCAGACCGCTTTATTTTCTACTATCTTATTCTCAATATACCTGTTTGTCAAATTAAAATTTTATTCATAATTCTTTATTCTTTATTCTTAATTCAAAATATATGCCAAATCAACCACAACAAATTCAGGTGAAAATTCCTGATGAAATACTAAAAGGAGTGTATGCTAATTTAGTGCAAATTGCTCATACCAAAGAGGAGTTTGTGCTGGATTTTGTCAATGTTATGCCGCCGCAGGGGATTGTGAATGCCCGCGTGTATCTCAGCCCAGCCCATACCAAGCGCTTGGCTAAGGCACTATTGGATAATGTTGGCCGCTATGAGCAGCAATTCAGCAAAATTGAAGAAGGTCCTGCTCCTGCGCCAGAAGTTGGTTTTAAAACTGAGTAATTAAATAGTGGTACCTTGACTCGCCTTCGTCCCGATAAAAATCGGGACTGCGGACGGGCGGGACGAGGCATTGTTCATCTTTTAAATATTAAAATAAGCTCTGGTATTTAATACTGGAGTATCCGTTGTACCTTGACACAATTTAATACACTTGTTATTGTTAGGTAAAATTACAAAAACTAGAACCAAACAACTTTAAGGTGTCAAATGAAAAAAAGAGTAACTTTACCTTTGGAGATAAATAAGCAGAAAAAGGGCGCGCGATTTAAAATGATAGATGGTTTTCAGAGAGTAGTAACTTTGAGAGTGCTTGAGCCAGAAACCGGCAGAGTGAGAATTTGGTTTAGAAAGAAGTCCATTGTTTCGATAGTTAAGGAATTAAGCCTATATGGCAAGATTCCTTTATCTAAATCACTTGCTAAACCTTACGCCTTTTTACTCTACTCTATCCAGCGTATATCCACCAAACGCCCCAAGCAAATTATTCTATAAGGCAAGTGTATTATGAAAGTATACAACTTGCCTTTTATTATTTGACAATTTAAATATTTTTTGTTATCCTTGGAAGCAAATCGCACACTTTTGAAAAATATCAACCATCAGATAGGGAGTTTTTATGTCGGATCAAATAGATGTACAAAATTCACACAGAGGTTCTTCACCACAACAGGAATTATTCCTACCTGGTAAATATGGAGCAAGCACATATCGTTATTTTAGTAATAAAAAAGGGTTTATAGAGTATAACGATCGTAGGTATCCAGGTATTGCCTGTATAGTAACTACAAACATTATAGCAGGTAGATCTAAAGTTTTTTCACCTAATAATGAACAGGTGGCGGCAGTAATTAAATCAGGTCAAACAGAACCCGATATACACAAATAGCGAGAATTTACTTCCAAGGCACTAGCGTATTTTTTAATTAATCGCGACGTGCCTTATTTTATAACCAATGTCTAAAGATTATTATCAAATTTTAGGAGTATCCAAAAGCGCCACTACTGATGAAATTAAAAAGGCGTTTAGGAAACTCGCGCACGAGCACCATCCAGATAAACATGGCGGCAGTGAAGCCAAGTTTAAGGAAATAAATGAGGCTTATCAGGTGCTTTCTAACCCAGACAAACGCAAGCAGTATGACCAATTTGGCACAGCTTTTGAAACTGCGGGTGGTCCGGGTGGTTTTAATTGGAGCGATTTCCAGCGCGCTGGCGGTTTTCGCACTGAGAATATAAATTTTGAAGATCTAGGTGATATTTTTGGCGGTTTTGGTGATATCTTTGGTTTTGGCGGCGGCCGTAGGAGAGCTGGTCCTCAAAGCGGTGCTGATTTTCAAGTTGAAATGGCTATAGATTTTGAGGAGGCTGTTTTTGGTGCGGTAAAAAAAATCAAATTGGAAAAAGATATGACTTGTAGTAAATGTGACGGCAGTGGCGCTGAACCGGGCAGTAAAGTTGTAAAATGCAATCAGTGTGGGGGAAGTGGGCAAGTTAGGCAAGTACAACGAACATTTTTGGGTGCCATCCAATCAGTAACTGTTTGCCCTACTTGCTCTGGCGTTGGCACTAAGGCAGATAAGCTATGCGCACTCTGTCGCGGCAAAGGTCATGAACGAGGAGTTAGAAATTTGGAAGTAAAAATTCCAGCCGGAATTGATAGTGGTCAGCAGATTAGGTTAGCTGGCGAGGGTGAGCCAGGTGAAAAAGGTGGACGAGCGGGCGATTTATTAATTTATATTTCAGTTAATCCCCACAAACTATTTAAGCGTGAAGCGTTTAATCTTTATACTAATAAAGAGATAAGCCTGCCGCTCGCTACTTTAGGCGGCAAAGTTGAGCTTAAAACTTTGGATGGAAATATTAGTCTCAAAATTCCTGCTGGTACTCAACCGGGTACAGTTTTCAAAATTGCACAAAGAGGAGTGCCACATTTACGATCTACCAAACGCGGTGATATATTAGTTAATATTCAGGTTAAGATTCCCAGCCGTTTAAGTAAAAAAGAAAAAGAGTTGATGAAAGAGTTAGGTGTTGATAAGGGAGAAAAGTTAGAGGCCGGAGGACTATTTTCATAGTATATCGTATTGTGACGGTTGTCATAATACGATAGAGTAGTTTTTAGCTTAGGATTGATTTAATATCATTTAGAGTATTAATTTGGACTAATTTGGAGCGCATTTGTGAAGCGCCGGGCCGGCCTTTAGTGTACCAGGCTAAGTGCTTGCGTAAATCCAGAAAACCGTGGGAACCTTTTGAAGAAAGCGCCAGTGATGCATGTTCCAGCATTACTTTTTTTATTTCTTCCCAATTTAGTTCCTGATAAGTGCCAGCAGTTAAGTAATTCTTGATTTGTTTAAATAACCAAGGCTTACCCCAGGCTCCACGAGCAATACCAATACCATCCGCCATAGTTTGTTCTAATAGTTGTTTAGCTTGTTCGGGTGTATAAATACCTCCGTTATACAGTAAAATTTT
>JBDRTU010000057.1:0-4623 GCA_043823825.1 Patescibacteria group bacterium | reverse complement strand
CAAGTAAAGGTAACTGCCGCTGGTACTCCAATAAATTTGAATTTAACTGGCACCACTAATGTATCTGCTTTAAGAAATATTTTTGAAACCAAATTAAATGGAGAAATGAAATTCCAGATTTTGGAAACCGGAGATGCGACTTTGGTTGGTAAAATTAAAGTGGGCAGTCTGCAGACTATTGCTTCGGCCGAGATTGGCGGAAGTTTGGCTGTGGCAGGCAGTTTGAGTGTGGCTGGTGATTTGGCAGTTGCTGGTAAAATAAGCACAGTTGGCGATTTGGTAGTAGGTGGCCAAACAGTGCTAGGCAATATTAATTTAACTGGTGACTTGGCAGTGGGCGGGCAAGTAGTGCTGGATAGCCAGCGTAATTTGAAAAATATTACTTCAGCTAAGATTACTGCCAGTGTAAATCCAGACGGTACGGTAACGCCAGGTAATATTCCAGCTACTTCAGTAGGTTCAGCAGTATCTATCGCCCAAACTTCAGCTGATCCCGCAACTGCCACCCGCGCCACTTTGGCTTTGTCTACCCAAGGTCAAACTTCATATGATTACTTAATCTGGTCTGATTTATTTAATGTTAGTTATGATGGCAGATTGACTTCAAGAACTTTGAACGCTAGAGAAGGACTAACCCTAGGTAGTACTGACCTAACTACTGGTACATTATTAAGTGCCGTAGTGTCAGATAATTATGCAGGCGAATTAGTAAAATTTGTAAAAGCATCAGGCCAGAATATTTTCCTAGTAAATGCCGATGGCCAGTTAGAGGTTGACAAAGTTAAAATACGCGCATTAGTGATTGATAATAAAGACGAGCCTCGGGCAACTATTGGCTCGGCTATTATTCCAGTGGGCATGACCCAAGCCATAGTCAGCGCTCCTGAAGTTAAACCAGGCATGAAAATTTTCTTAACTCCTAAACTGCCGTTAGCGCAATCATTGGCCATTACCAATATTCAAGACGGCAACTTTACAGTGTCTTTAGTAAGTGGATTGGAAACCGATTTGCCATTTGACTGGTGGCTGGTAGATGTTACTAATCCGGCATTTGCCGCTTCAGTTACTGGTTCAAGCGCAGCCCCTTTTGACGGTGGCATAGCCCCATCTTCGGAAGATATCGGTGATCCACCAGTAGAAGAAACCGATCCTCCCGCAGAACCAGTAGACCAATCCACTACAGCTCCGGCCACTGAATCAGCTTCTAGCCCCGAGCTTCCAGCTGCTGAAACTACTGAACCAACACCTGAAGCTACTAAAGAGTCCCCAGCTTCTAGCACTGTTGTAACTGAACCAGTATCTACCCCAACCACTGCGCCAACAACACAACCCCCAACCGAGCCAGTAGCCTCTGTTCCCACTACACCAGTCCCTACTGCTTCATCTGCTGCTAACTCTGTTACCGCCAGCACTATTAATCCCTAGATTATCAAGCATTAACCTGTCATAAAATACTAGCCAGTTATCACACCAATCAACAAACCTCTCTTACTAACCCGTTCAAAAAAATACTTCACAACATCTAAAAAACATAGCACAATACCAAAAACACAACACAGCAAAAACACAACACAGCAAAAAAAGGAACATAAAAAATCTCCAACAAATCCTTCTAACAAAAAATGTCCGGCCGGACATTTTTTGTTCATCTCTTATCTCCTTTCTTATCTCCTTTTTTCTTACCTCTTATCTCTTATCACTTCTTTTTTCAGCCACTGTCTCTCGTCTCCTATTTTTGCGGCGGGCGTAAAAAGTTATTAGCCACAAAAACATTTACCCACCCATCAATATTTAATTGTTTAATTAAGTCTGCAAGCGGCTTGTAAACATTCCGGTTATTTACCCAAACACTTTGCTGTAGTTTTTTAAAACCACTTTGTCTTAAAAACCATCTAAATTGACGCCTAGCACGATTTTCACTCTCTGGTATATCAAAAGCCACCACGGTAAAATATTGTTGATGATGTTTAGGCGCTCTGAGCAACTGCTCTCGTAGTAGAACTTCTGTACCTTTGCTAGTTAAAGAGAGAATTAGTCGTTTGCCAATTTTTTTAGCTTTTATGTAGTTGTTGCGCTTTAAGTTATAAAAGGCCTGGCGTGCGTTTCTTTCATTTTCAAGTTTTCGTCGCAGGCGGAGATAACCTAAGCCACCCTGCAATAAAGCAGACTGCCAACGACGGGTATCATTAGCAATAGTTATTGAATCCCCAATAGTTTTTCCTGCTTGGAATAATATGTAGAGCAGAGTCTTAGATAGTGATTGATTTTTTTTATCGTAGGCCATATTTATAGATCGGTTATTGCTCTTACATTTTACCACAAACATCCTTACCACAAAATGTCCGGCCGGACATTTTGTGGTAAAAGGTATTTAGTAAAATTTTTAGCAAAATTTGAGAAGGAAGCGGGAGAACTGCAGTCGGGGCGGTTTATAGCTTGTAGATCAATAACAATCTGTTATAATTTATCCATTATGCCTTTAGTCAAACGTCAAAAAAAATCAATGCCGGTGGTTTATGATTTTATTGTTTTAGGAGTTGACGGCATGCAGGGCCATATTGTGGCCCGTGATCTATTGGAAAAAGGTTATCGCGTTTTGCTGACTGATATTGTTAAGGTTAAAACTAAAGATTTGTTGCGTCGTTTTCGCAAACAAAGCGCTTTTGTGCAAGTTGATTTACGCGATAAATCCCGTACTATTGGTGTGATACAGCAATCTGGGGCTGATGTAGTAATTAATTGTGCCGAGGGTGATTGGAATTTAAACGTTTATCAGGCGTGTCTGCATACTCGGCGACATGTGATAGATTTGGGATCGCGTTCAGATATGACCAAAGATCAGTTGCGACTTAATAAAGATTTTCAGGCCATTGGGCGTACAGCCATTACTGGCTGCGGCGCGGTGCCAGGAATCGGCAATGTTATGCTGGCGCATGCGGCTAAAAAATTGGATTCTATTGAATCCATTGAAGTTGGCTTTGCTTGGGATTCTAATATCAAAAAATTTGTAGTGCCATTTTCTATTGAAAGTATCATGGAGGAGTATATTTTGCCCGCGCCTTACTATCAAAGCGGCCGTTTGCGAACCATTAAGCCGGAGAAATCTGTTCAGAATAGAAATTTTCGCAGTATTGGTTCACAAAAAATTTTTATGGCGGATCATTCGGAAACTTTCACTTTTCATCATTATTTTAAATCTTGGGGCGTTAAGAATATCCGCTTTTACGCTGGCTTTCCCAAACATTCAGAAGCAGTGATCAAAACTTTAATAAATTTGACTTTTGCCGACAAACGACCGATCGGTTTTCTAAACGTTAAAATACTGGCTGATAAATTTTTGGTTCAGTTGTTAAAGCGTTTACGTCCACCCCGAAATTATAAAGAGTTGGAAAATTTGTGGGTGCAAATTGATGGTTCAAGCCAGCGTCGGCGTCAGCGAATATTAATGGAATGCCTTGTGCCGCCACTTAAAGGTTGGGAAGAAGCAGGGTGTAATATTGATACTGGTTTTCCAGCTGCTATTATGGCCGAAATGATTAAGTATGGTGATATTTCAAAGCCTGGCAGTTTTGCGCCCGAGGCCGTGGTGCCGGAGAAGCAATTTTTCAAAGAATTGCGTAAGAAAAAATTGCGAGTTTACGAAAATAATAAAGTAATCAATTAATTATTTATCCAGGAGTTTTTTATGACAAAGAAGGAATCAACCAAAGCCAAATATCTAAAGCAAGCTGTCAAGCATATAGATTTTACCAAATTTAACGCGACCAAATTAATTGACAGTTATCGAAAAATGTCTTTTACCTCGCGTGATTTAGCGCGCGCCGCTGATATTTATTTAAAGATGTTGCAAGATAAAAAATGTGCTGCAATTTTGACCTTGGCCGGCTCCACTTCGGCTGGTGGTTTAATGCAACTTTATGCTGATTTAGTGAAATACAATATGATTGACGCGATCGTTGCCACTGGCGCCAGTATAGTAGACATGGATTTTTTTGAAGCTTTGGGTTTTAAACACTATCAGGGCACTCCTCATGTCGACGATCAAAAATTACGCTCACTTTATATTGACCGCATTTATGATACTTATATTAATGAAGAAGAATTGCAGGTTTGCGACCGCACGATTAAAAAAATCGCTGATTCTTTGCCACCTCGTCCACATTCCTCGCGAGAATTTATCAAAGAGATGGGCAAGTATTTAACTAAACAAGCTAAGAAAAAAAATTCTTTAATTGAGCTTGCTTACAAGCATCAGGTGCCGATTTTTTGCCCAGCTTTTTCTGATTCCAGCGCTGGTTTTGGTTTAGTATTGCACCAAGTTAAAAATCCTAAAAAACATTTATCTATTGATTCAGTAAAAGACTTTTTAGAGTTAACTAATATTAAGTTAAAAGCAAATACAACGGGGCTTTTAATAATCGGAGGCGGTGTGCCAAAGAATTTTGCCCAAGACACAGTGGTTTGCGCTGAAGTACTCGGGAATAATGTGCCAATGCATAAGTATGCTATTCAAATTACAGTGGCTGATGTAAGAGACGGTGCTTGTTCCAGCTCCACTTTAAAGGAAGCGCAGTCTTGGGGTAAGGTTGATATCAGTTACGAGCAAATGGTTTATGCTGAAGC
>JBDRTU010000056.1:0-3337 GCA_043823825.1 Patescibacteria group bacterium | reverse complement strand
TACTCACGCCCAAGACTATTTTGGTAAACAGCGAAAAAAACCGTCACGTTTCCTGTATGAACTAGGTTTAGTTGGGCCAGAGACTGCAGCTAAAAAAGAATCTAGTGTTAAAAGCGGAGATTGGCAAGAGCAAAAAATTAGGACAGTAGATAGGAAAAAGGTTAGCTATGTATTACCAGATTCTTTTTCTTTCTCATCTATATCTAGTTACTTAAAGTGTCCCTTGGAGTATAAATATCGTTATTTGCTAAAAATTCCAGCTCCGAGTAATGCTTATTTAAGTTTTGGATCTAGCATGCACAAAGCACTAGAGAGTTTTATGAAGTTGTGGAAGGCACGGCTTAGTTCACAGCAGTTGGGTTTATTTGGCAGTGGCGAGAAATCTAAAAGTAAAGTTCAATTTCCTTCACTAAAGGAATTGGAACATATTTATGAAGAGAAATGGATAGATGATTGGTATAGCAGCAAGTCGGAACGAGAACAGTTTAAAAAGCGAGGCTTAGAGCAGCTGAAAACTTTTTATGAGGTTAGTGAGAAAGAATCACCTAAACCCAAATATCTTGAACAGTTTTTTAAATTGAAGTTAGGTAATTATAAATTTGTTGGTAAGATTGACCGGATAGACGAAGGAAGTGGGGGAGTTACTATTTTGGATTACAAAACTGGCGAGAATCCACCCAAGAGCTTGGGTAAAGTAGACTTTGATCAGTTGCTTATTTATCAAATAGCAGCCGAAGAATTTTTACAAGAAAAGGTTATCCAATCCGCTTACTGGTATTTAAATAAAAATGTAATGACCGAACCATTTTTAGGCGGCTTTGAAGAAATTGAGAAGTTAAAGACGCGCTATTTAGAAGTTATTAAAGATATAATTGAATCAGTTAAAACTGATAATTTTGCTTCTATCCACAAAGATGGCGGGCATGATTGTCAGTATAAGAGTCTAATTTAATATGTTCCTCCCTTTGAAACATTTATTAACCTCACGTCTGGCCGAGCACGGTATACTAAAAGGTGCAGTGGTAGCTCAAGTAGTGGGTGAAACCAAGAGATTTATCAAAGAACGCTGGGGCGAATCAGCTTTGGATATGATTCGCGACTTATATTTAAAGCACGATACCTTACAAATTAAAACCTCTTCCTCAGCTATTTCGCAAGAGATTAAGCTGGTCGAAAGTGAGCTTGAAGAAGTATTAAATAAGAAGTTTCCAGGTAAGGTTAAAAGACTGCGTATTTTTAGCTAATATTAGCCAATAAATTCATCTTACTAATACCCTAAACAAGGCTTGTCTTAAGGTCTAAAAAGTGATAAAATAATGGTGTGGGATATCCCGTATTTTTTAATAATTATTTAGTTAAATGACCCTAAAACAGTATTTATTGTTAATGTTTTTAGGAACGTTGGGAGCTTGGGCAGCGTGGCTCACCGTGATTTTTTACTTAACACCAGAATCATCTGGAACTTTGGGGTTAATTTTTTTCTACTTGTCTTTGTTTGTTGCTGTGGTTGGTACTACAACCTTAATCGGTTTTACTTTTCGTTATTGGTTACATAAAGATGAAGTAGTATTTCGCCAAGTCTCTATTTCTTTTCGTCAAGGTGTATTGCTTGGCATTGTGGTTATCCTAGCGTTGATATTGCAAGCCCAGCGACTGTTGACTTGGTGGAATTTGGGCATATTACTACTTGCTTTAACGATTGTTGAATTTTTCTTTTTATCAATGCGGCGTACGCCCCATGAATCAGAATAATCTATTATGATTAATAAATTTCTTGAATTAAAAAAGAGCGCTTTAGAAGAATTAGCCAAACTTAATTTACCCGAAGAAATTAAAAAATGGGAAGTTAAGTATTTTGGTCGTAAAGGTGAGCTGACTAAATTACTTAAAGCAGTAAAAGAGGTGGCGGCAGAAGAGCGGCCTAAACTTGGTAAGCTCGCTAACGAAATTAAAGCAGAATTAATAAAGGCTGTTGCCAAAACCCGCAGTAAGCTCGGTAGCGTTCCAGCCGCGATTCAAGGTTTTTTAGATGTTACCTTGCCGGGAGTAAAAATTCCACGTGGGCATTTTCACCCTATATCTATAGTTCAGCAGGAATTGGAAGAACTATTTTTGTCTATGGGTTTTATGATTTTAGATGGCCCAGAAGTAGAAAGTGAGTATTATAATTTTGAAGCATTAAACATTCCGCCATGGCATCCGGCCCGCGATATTCAAGATACTTTTTATTTGAAAGAATCAAAATCAGCTCCAGATAATTGGCTTTTACTCCGCACACATACTTCTCCGGTTCAGGTAAGGGCGCTTGAAAAATACGGCGCACCGATTAAAGCAGTGGTACCTGGTCGGTGTTTTCGCTATGAAGCTACTGACGCCTCACATGAACACACTTTTTGGCAACTAGAGGGATTGGTGGTTGATAAGGGAATTAGCGTAGCTCATTTGATTGCTGTAATGAAAGAATTATTACGCGGAATTTTTCACAAAGAGATAGAAATTCGTTTACGCCCCGGATATTTTCCTTTTGTTGAGCCCGGTTTTGAGTTGGATGTTAAGTGTTTTATTTGCACTGGGTCTGGTTGCAGTGTTTGCAAGCAATCGGGCTGGGTAGAATTAATACCATGTGGTTTAGTACACCCTAATGTTTTAAAAGCTGGCGGAGTAGATTCTGCTACTTATTCTGGTTTTGCTTTTGGCTTGGGTTTGTCGCGCTTGGTGATGATGAAGTATCACATTGACGATATCCGTTTATTTTTATCAGGTGATTTAAGATTTTTAAAACAATTTTAATGTTAGTTTCATTTAATATTTTAAAGAAGTTAATTATCAAATTACCAACCATTAGACCAAAACAACTGGATGAAATTTTAACTATGAGCGTTGTTGAGGTAGAGAGTGTTGTAGATCAGGCACAGCGACTAGAGAAAACAGTAGTTGGTGTGGTGGAAAAAGTAGCAAAACATCCTAATGCTGATAAATTGAAATTAGCCACAGTTAATATTGGTAATAAATCTCAAGACGTAGTTTGTGGCGGTGTTAATTTGCGCGTAGGTATGAAAGTGGCTTTTGCAAGAGTTGGCGCATTGGTTAAATGGCATGGCGAGAGAGAATTTACACCATTGGAATCTGCTACTATTCGTGGAGTTAAAAGTAATGGTATGGCTTGTTCAGCTGCAGAATTAGGTTTGATTGACGATAACGAACCAGAACACGGCATTATGGATTTAAGTTATCTAAAGGCAAAGCCCGGAACATCTTTGTCCGAAGCTTTGGGTAAAAATGATTTAATAATTGAAATAGATAATAAATCAATAACTCACCGGCCGGATTTATGGGG
>JBDRTU010000055.1:0-3342 GCA_043823825.1 Patescibacteria group bacterium | reverse complement strand
TGATCCACCATATAATACGGGAAATGACTTTATTTATCCCGATGATTATAAAGATAATCTGACAACCTATTTACAATATACAGGGCAGGTCGATGCTGAGGGCAAAAAGTTTTCTACTAATACAGACACAGAAGGAAGATTTCATAGTAAATGGCTTAATATGATGTATCCACGGTTGTTCTTAGCAAAGAATTTGCTGTGTGACAACGGTGCGATTTTTATTAGTATAGATGACAATGAAGTCTCTAATTTGAGAAAGATTTGTGATGAAATTTTTGGTGAGGAAAATTTTGTTGCACAATTCCCGTGGAGAAAAAGAACTGCAAAATCTGATGTTCCATTTGGTGTTTCCCAAGATTATGAATGGATATTATGTTATGCAAAAAGCAGTTTATTTATTGCTTGCATAAAAGGCAATAAAAGGAAATATTATGAAACACTAGATTTACCCAATAGACCTTGGCGGATACATGATATGACTACCCAACGAACTGCAGAAGAGCGGCCTAATAGTAATTTTACAATTATAAATCCAAAAACCAAACATAAATATCCTGTTAATCCTAATGCAGTTTGGCGTATTACAGAAGAAACATTCAAACAGTTTTATGAAGAAAATAAGATTATTTTTCCTGGCGATTATGATTTCTTGAATATATCGAAACCTGTACTTAGGTACTTTAAAGAGGATGATGAATCTAAAGCAGGTAAGATGTTTGGTTTTACCCCGGTTAGTACAAACTTTCCAAAAAACGTTGGTATGACACAAGATGGAACAAAAGATATTGCTAATCTATTTGAGAATAAAATATTTGCTTTCCCAAAACCAACGAGTTTGTTAAAACATATTATTAAGTCTGTAACATCAATAGACAAATCAGCTATTATCCTTGATTTTTTTTCAGGAACTTGTACTGCTGCTCATGCAGTTATTGATCTAAACAAAGAAGACGGTGGTAATCGTAAATTTATCATGGTTCAGCTTCCCGAAATTTGCATCGAAAATTCCGAAGCCTACAAAGCAGGTTTTAAAACTATCGCCGATATTGGCAAAGAGCGTATCCGCCGCGCAATAAAAAATGTTGAAAAAGAAACAAACCAGACTCTGTTTAAGAATAAAAAAATAGACTTAGGTTTTAAAGTTTTTAAACTCGATAAGTCCAATTTTAAAATCTGGGATGCGGAACAAATTTCACCGGACAAAACGTCTCTGGAAAAACAATTAGAACTTCACATTGACCATATTGACTACAAAGCAAGCCAGGATGATATTTTGTATGAGATTCTACTTAAAGCCGGGTTTGAGTTGACCACAAAGATTGAGAAAATTGAGCTGGCAGGAAAAGCTGTTTATTCCATAGAAGGCGGAGCTATGTTTATCTGCCTTGAAGAAGAGCTTACAAAAGAGGTTATAAAAGCGATGGCGGAAAAACAGCCAAGCAGAGTTATTTGCTTGGACCTGGGCTTTGCTAACAATGACCAGCTTAAAACCAACGCTGTGCAGATTATGAAATCAAAAGGCGTTGATGATTTTAGAACGGCGTAGAAAATATAATGGAGAGAAAATATGCCATATATTGTCTATTTAGATGAAACCGGAGATCATTCATTAGAGTTCATTGATAAAGATTTTCCCGTATTTGCCTTGGCAATGTTTATCTGCGATACTGTATATTATAACCATACCATTTTGCCGGCAGTCGCCCAATTAAAAACGGATTATTTTGGTCATGAAGGAGTAATACTACACTCGCGCGATATCAGAAAAGCGCAGAAGAATTTTGGGTTTCTGACCAATCCGCAGAAGCGGGCAGAGTTTATTGACAGAATTAATGCGATAATGCGGGACTTTGATTATTCTTTGATAGTTTCTGTAATTAAAAAACAGGATCACAAGGAAAAATACGGGATATTTGCTAATAATCCTTATGATCTGGCGATGATGTTTTGTCTTGAACGGTTACTACCTTTTTTAGAAGAAGTTCAACAAAAACAAGTTTATTTAATTGCTGAAAGCAGAGGGAAGAAAGAAGACAATGATTTGAGATTGAGTTTTTTTAGGCTTATAAGTCAGGGTACGCAGTATAATTCAGCAGAAAGGTTTAAGCAGATTGATTTTAAACTGAAATTTGTTCCGAAAGCGATGAATATTACTGGTACGCAGTTGGCGGATTTAGCCGCTTATCCGATCGCGCGCTATGTGTTGAATAAAGATAAGCCGAATCCTGCGTATGATATTGTTTCAAAAAAGTTTTATCAGGGTGAAGGAAGGGTAGGAGGGTTAAAGATATTTCCATAAAAAAACAGGCAGTTCCGAATAATCAGAACTGCCTATCGACCGGGAATCCCCAGTCCTTTTTACTAAATCGCAGGAAATAAATGTTAACACAATACTTCCGTTACTCCTTCTACACATGGCAGATGAGCTAATTAAAATATAGCACACACACAAATGAATGTCAAGGCTAATTTTACACTAACAGTAAACACATATAAAGGGAGCTTAAGCTATGAAATTAAAATTTGACCCAAATTTACAATTTCAAATCGATGCGGTAAACGCAATGACTGAAGTGTTTTACGGCCAGCCTTTATCAGAAGGTGATCTTGAAATAGGTTTTAAAAGGCTGGATTGGATTTTCCAGACCGAATTAGGAATAGGGAACAACCTTATCTTGGATGAAGCTGCTTTGCTAAAGAATATACATTTAGTCCAAGAGCATAATGACATTGAAAAGGTCTCTTCTTTTCAAGGAAGGCATTTTTCAATAGAAATGGAGACGGGTACCGGTAAAACGTATGTATATCTTCGTACTATTTTTGAGCTTTATAAAAAATACGGTTTTAAAAAATATGTAATTGTTGTTCCCAGTGTGGCGATTAGGGAAGGTGTCTTAAAAAACCTCGATATTACCAAAGAGCATTTTCTGCATCTTTATAATAATGTTTCGTATGATTATTTCGTCTACGATTCAAAAAAAATTAATCAAGTGCGTCAGTTTGCTGCCAGCAATCATATTCAGATAATGGTGATAAATATCGATGCGTTCAGGAAAACTTTAGAAGATAAAGATGAAGAAAAAAAGAGTAATATTATCCACAGAGAAAGTGATAAATTGTCAGGTAGAAAGCCTATTGAGTTTATCCAGGCAACGCACCCGATAGTCATTATAGATGAGCCTCAAAGCGTTGATAATACCCCAAAGGCAAAAGAGGCTATTGAAACTTGAAATCCGCTTTGCACCATGCGTTATTCTGCTACGCATAGAAATCCTTATAATCTGCTTTATAAACTTGATCCTATTAAGGCCTATGGAAGGCCTATGATATGCGCTTGGTAAA
>JBDRTU010000054.1:0-5628 GCA_043823825.1 Patescibacteria group bacterium | reverse complement strand
TTATAAGGGTTTGGGTGAAATGAATCCTAGTCAATTATGGGAAACCACTATGGATCCGCGAACACGCTTAATGAAGCAAGTAACTATTGAGGATGCGGCTAAGGCTGATGAAATTTTTAATATTTTAATGGGTTCTGATGTCGTGCCAAGGAAGCGTTTTATCCACACTCACGCTAAGAATGTAAAGAATCTTGACATTTAGAATGTCTGTCCGCCGACTTGTTTGCTGAAGCTAGAGTGAAGGTGGAAGCTGGAGCGGAAGTGAAAGTAATGGCGAAGACGGGTAAAGAATTTGGATATTTAAATTACTGTTTTGGAATTGCTATTTTCTTATTCGCGCGAATAAGAAAATGGTTAAGAAATTTACCTACAGCTAGAGCGGAGGAGTGTAAATAATTTGGACATTTAGTAAACTTGACTGTTTGTGCGTATATGGTATTATGCTTTTGTACTTAAAAGGCCCCAGCAGGGTCTTTTAAAAGACTAAAAATTCGTTATTTATGGCAAATCCTTTAGTGAATTATCTAAAACATTCAGTTCAGGAATTAAAAAAAGTCGTTTGGCCCACCAAGCGGGAAACCATCCAACACACTATGTTGGTAATTGGTATTTCTCTGGCAGTGGCTGCTTTTTTAGGTGCTTTAGATTATTTTTTTAATATTGGTTTAGAGCAACTGCTTTATCAATAAACTATGCCCAGACAAACAATACAGCAGGGAAGACGCTGGTATGCTTTGCACACCTATTCTGGTTACGAGGAAAACGTATCACGTAACTTAAAGCAGCGTATTGAGTCGTTAGATATGGGCGATAAGATTTTTAATATTCTAATTCCCACAGAAAAGAAAATTCGTATTAAAAATGGTAAACGCAGAGTAGTAGAAGAGAAAATTTTCCCAGGCTATGTGTTGGTGGAAATGTTGGTTACTGATGATTCATGGTATGTGGTGCGTAATACCCCTAACGTGACCGGGTTTATTGGTAGCGGAACTACTCCTACACCAGTCTCGGAAGAAGAAATGAAGTCGCTTCAAAAACGTATGGGTATTGAAGAGCCTACCTATCAGATGGATGTAACTGTTGGTATGCCAGTCAAAATTACCGACGGTCCGTTTAAAGATTTTGACGGTAAAGTGTCAGATGTTGATGAATCACGCGGTAAGGTTAAGATACTGGTTTCTATGTTTGGACGAGAAACTCCAGTAGAGCTGGATTTCTTACAAATTCAAAAAATATAAGTTCATTAGAGCACTTGAACACTGGATCATTATAACAATTTTGAGAAATTATTACTAAAGCGCTTTAATGTTTTAATGCTTAAATGACATTATATGGCTACTAAAAAAGTAAAAACAGTAATTAAGTTACAGATTCCAGCAGGTAAAGCCACACCAGCGCCGCCAGTTGGGCCGGCATTGGGGCAGCATGGTTTGAATTTGCAGGAATTTTGTACTAAATTTAATGCGGCTACTAAAGACAAGGGAAACAATGTTATTCCCTGCGAGATTACCGTGTTTGAAGATCGCAGCTATACTTTTATTTTAAAAACGCCGCCAGCTGCGGATTTGTTGAAAAAAGCTGCTGGATTGGAAAAAGGTTCTGGCAAACCATTACAGGAGAAGGTTGGTAAAGTTACTCGTAAGCAAATAGAGGAAATTGCAAAAATTAAAATGCCAGATTTAACTGCTAATGACATGTCAGCTGCTATGAAAATTATTGAAGGTACAGCCAGACAAATGGGAATTACTATTGAGGGGTAGTGCAAATTTTAAAATTAAAATATCAAAATGGAAAATTTTTTAGATTTCTAAATTTCGATTTTAATTATTCAGGTAGGAGGACCGCTAGTCAACGGCCCGCCAATACTACCATTAGGAGACAATCCAATGTCCAATAAGAGTAAACGCTATCAAGCTGGACACAAACTAGTGGAGTCCGGTAAACATTATAATGTGAGCGAAGCTGTAGAGCTTCTTAAGCAGATGCCGCAACCCAAATTTGATCAGTCAGTAGAATTACATATTCGTTTAGGTGTTGATATTAAGCAAGCTAATCAACAAGTTCGTGGGTCGGTTACTTTACCGCATGGTTTAGGTAAAACTAAACGCGTTGCTGTTTTTTGTGGCGAGGATAAAGAAAAGGAAGCCAAAGAAGCAGGGGCGAGTTTAGTTGGAGGTGAAGAGCTAATTAAGACTATTGGTCAAACTAGTAAATGTAATTTCGATGTAGCAGTAGCGACACCAGACATGATGAAAAAAATGGCGCCGATTGCCAAAATATTGGGACAAAAAGGCTTAATGCCAAATCCTAAAACAGAAACGATCACGGCGGATGTTGGTAAGGTTGTCAAGGCTCTAAATTCTGGTAAAATTAATTTTAAGATTGATGAATCTGGTAATATTCATCAAATGGTTGGAAAACTGTCTTTTACTACTGATAAACTCCAAGAGAATATTGAGGCGGTTTTACATGCGGTAAAAAAAGCCAAGCCAACTGGTGTTAAAAGCACTTATTTAAAAAATATAGTGTTAACCAGTTCAATGGGGCCAGCTATTTCCTTAGCAGTTTAGTTCATATTTTGCCGATCACAGTTAAAAGAAATTAGTTTTTATAAACTGTGAACTGTAGACTAAAAACTATTAACTAATTATATGATTCTATCTGATAAAGATATAAAAAAAGTATTAGCCGAAGGTAAAATTAAAATTGAGCCGTTGTTTGATGGGGCGATTCAGCCTGCCTCGGTGGATTTACATTTGGATAAGAAATTTTTGATTTTTAAGAATACGGGCCATGCTTTTATAGATGTTCGTGAGTCGGTAAAAGATTTAATGGAAGAGGTGGAGATATCCGAAGATCGGCCGTTTGTTTTGCATCAAGGTGAATTTGCATTAGGTGTGACTATGGAAAAGTTATCTTTGTCAGATGATATGGTGGCGCGACTGGAAGGCAAATCAAGTCTGGGGCGGATTGGTATTATTGTTCATGCGACTGCCGGTTTTATTGACCCAGGAAATTCATTAAAACCAACTCTGGAACTCCATAATATTGGTAATCTGCCAGTAAAACTATATTACAAAATGCCGATTGCACAACTAGCTTTTATGCCGCTTTCCTCACCAGCCGAGCACCCATACTCTAAAGGCCGAAAATACTATGGTGCCGATGTTCCGCAAGCCAGTAAAATACACGAGAATTTTAAAACCTAGAGTAATCTAGGTTTATTTTTATGAAAAAAAATAAAGTAAAAAAAATAATATTAGTATTAGTTGGTGAAAAGCTTTCTGGTAAGGAAATGGTTAGCCGGTATTTGGTAAAGCATTATGGCTTTGTTAGTTTTCGTTTTTCTAAGATTTTAGTAGATATACTAAAGATCATTAATTTACCAGTAACTAGAGTAAATGAAATTAATTTAATTAGTGGTTTGCGTGAGCGCTTTGGTGCAGCAATTTTGGCCGAAGTTATAGTTGAGAAAATAAGGAGAGGAATAAAGCGAAGGGTAGTAATAGATGGTTTAAGGCACCCGGCGGAATATGATGTTCTAAGCAAATTACCCGGTTTTAAATTAGTTTATATTACAGCTGGACTACAGACACGTTTCGCAAGAGCAAAAGCTAGGGGTGAAAAAGTTGGTGAAACGCATTTTACTCTTCAACAATTTAAGCGCGAGGAAAAAATGCCAACTGAAATTTACATTAAACGCTTAGGTAAAAGGGCGCAGGTGAAAATTATTAACGAAGGTAGTTTGAATAATCTATATAGTGAGATCAAAAAAAAGTTGTCAAAAAATATTTAGTCTAACTAAAAATGCTGACTATTAAAGTAAAAAAGATTGATCCGCGAGCAAAGTTACCGTCATATGCTATCCCGGGTGATGCCGGGTTGGATTTGTTTGCTTTGGAAGATTTTACAGTTCCAGCTGGCAAGTATGTCTCTGGAATTAGAACCGGAGTGGCTCTGGCCATTCCAGATGATTATGTTGGTTTGTGCTGGGATAAATCTGGTCTAGCAGCCAATCATGGAATTAAAGTAATGGCTGGTGTAATAGATTCAGGTTATCGTGGCGAACTTCTGTTGACACTTTTAAATACTAGTGAGCAGGATTACCATTTTAAGGCGGGTGATAAAGTAATGCAGCTTTTAATTCAGCCAATTCAACAGGTTGAAGTAGTTGAAGCAGATAATTTACCTTCCTCGGAAAGAGCGCAAGGCGGCTTTGGTAGCACTGGGAAATAATTATTAAATATATGAAACCATATTTAAGCTTATTACAAGAAGTGCTGGATAAAGGAGAAAAGAGGGAGGACAGAACTGGCATCGGCACCTTATCTGTTTTTGGAATTGAGAGAAAGTACGATTTACGAGAGGGTTTCCCTTTGGTTACTACTAAAAAAGTAAAGATTGAAAATATTTTAATAGAATTGCTATGGTTTTTACAAGGTGATACTAATATTAAGTACTTGGTGGATAGAAATGTAAATATTTGGAATGAGTGGCCTTTTCAGGATTATTTAAAAGAAAATAATCTAGAAAAAGACTTCCCAATTTATTCGGATAAATGGCGTGAGGAATTAAAAAAGTTTATTGAGAGAATTAAAACTGATAAAGATTTCTCTGCTAAGTGGGGAGAGTTAGGTCCGGTTTATGGTAAGCAATGGCGTAGGTGGGAGGGAAAAGACGGGATTTTGTATGACCAAATTCAATGGATTATTGATGAGATTAAAAAGGATCCAAATTCTCGACGCCTTATAGTAAATGCTTGGAATGTGGCTGATGTAATGTCGCATACCAAATCTGCGCCGCCTTTATGTCATACTATGTTTCAATTTTATATAGTTAATAGTAGATTAGATTGTCAGCTTTATCAACGCAGCGCGGATCTGGCTTTAGGCGTGCCTTATAATATAGCAAGTTACTCTGCTCTAATGATGATTATAGCTCAGGAATGCGGATTGACGCCGGGAATATTTACACATACCTTTGGCGATGCTCATATTTACTTAAATCATCTTGAGGGGGTTAGAGAACAATTAACCAGGAAACCGTTTTCCTTGCCTAAATTGACTATTAGCAAAAAACCAATGAGAGAGTTGACAATAGATGACTTTAAATTGGAAAATTATCAGTATCACCCTTTCATTAAATTCGAAATCGCTGTATAATTACGATATTAGTATTTGCTAATTTAGCTAAATTGTTAAATAATTAATATTCAAGTGTAATGAAAAATGAAGAGCGAGTATTAAAGGCAATAGCCAATAAACGCCGTTTGTCTATTCTGAGGCATTTAGCTAATAAACGTCAGGAGACGGTTGGCGAGTTGGCAGCTCTTAATAAAATTTCTATGGCATCAACCTCTCGACATTTAAGTATATTAGCAGGGGCAGATTTAATTGATCGCGAGTAGAAAGGTTTAGAGATGTACTATCAATTGAGTCCCAAGGGTCATCGATTAATAAATAAGTTGTGGACTATTTTCTAATTTAGCTAAATTGTTAAATAAGATTTATGAATTTTTCAGTAATTGCGGCAATTGATAAAAATAGAGGTTTAGGGAAAGACGGTAAATTGACTTGGAATTTGCCAGGCGATCTGAAACATTTTCAATCAGTAACCACAGAAGTAGAG
>JBDRTU010000053.1:0-7070 GCA_043823825.1 Patescibacteria group bacterium | reverse complement strand
GGAATAGTGAAACTACTTAAAAAAGCAGGTTAACTTTACTATTATGTCAGTCTGTTATATAAACATAAATCAAGCGGAGTCCTGTACTGAAACGAAGTTTCTAGTACACGGGCTAATCGTGGTATAGTTAAATTATTAAAGAGAAAATAATATGAGTGAAAAAGGTATATCGGGTGCCGGAGTAGGCATCTTGGTAATTAGGGATAATAAAGTGTTGCTGGGGCTTCGGAATCCCGACCCAGCCAAAGCTGATAGCGCACTTCATGGCGAGGGAACCTGGACTTGTCCAGGAGGCAAAATTAAGTTTGGACAAAATTTTGAAGAAGCTGCAAGTAGAGAGTTAACCGAAGAAACGGGTCTTGCAGGTAAAAGTTTTAAGGTCTTTTCAGTTTCCAATGATATAGGAACCGAGGCCCATTACGTGACAATTGGTTTATTATGTGAAAATTTTTCAGGTGAGCCGAAAACTATGGAACCGGAGGAAATTGTAGAGTGGCGATGGTTTGATTTGAACAATCTGCCAGATAATATGTTTTTTCCTAGTAGAAAAATGGCAGAGAATTACATAAATAATAGATTTTATAAAGTAGAAGAGTAATAGTGGTTAAATTAATCTCACATAGATTGCTTCGTCCTGATTGATATCAGGACTCGCAATGACTTTTATATTGTCACTGCGAGCGAATCCCGATATTAATCGGGATCAGTGTGGCAGTCTTTTACGTTATTTTTTAAGCATTGACTGATTGTTTTTTTTTAGTTAAAATCAAACCGCGTATACTTATATGTTCAATAGAAAAATTGGCATTGATTTAGGCACCACCTATACCCTTGTTCATTTACCTGGACGGGGAATTGTTATTAATGAACCTTCAGTAGTTGCTATCTCTGTAGCAGACAATAAGGTTTTAGCAGTGGGGGATGAAGCCAAGGAAATGCTGGGGCGTACACCTGATACGATTGTGGCCTCGCGACCATTAAAAGAAGGAGTGATTGCTGACTACCGCACCACCGAAGCAATGATTCGTTATTTTATCAATAAAGCTTTAGGTGGTATTAGATTTTTTAAACCAGAAGTAATGATTGCTGTGCCGGCTGGTATATCTTCTACGGAACGCCGCGCGGTAATAGATGCTACTATTGCGGCTGGTGCCAAAGCCGCTTACATTATTAAAGAGCCGATTGCGGCTGCTATTGGCGCTAATATACCAATTGGTTCGGCCTCTGGTCATATGATTGTTGATATGGGCGGCGGCACTAGTGAAGTTGCAGTGATTTCTTTGGGTGGTATTGTGGCTAATACATCGGTTCGTATTGGCGGCACTAAGTTAGATGCGGCTTTAATGGATTATATTAAGAAAAAATATGGGTTGGCTATTGGCGAACGTACTGCTGAGGAGGTAAAAATAAAAATTGGTTCGGCCTTGTATATGGAGCAAAAGTTAGCCATGGATGTACGAGGACGTGATATGGTAACTGGTCTGCCGCGCACTATTACGGTTAACTCTGATGATGTAACCGACGCTATTCAGGCACAATTAGAAGGTATTATTCAGGCTGTTAAATCAGTTTTGCAAGTGACGCCACCGGAACTATCCGCTGATGTAATTGATAAAGGTATGATATTGGCTGGCGGTACTTCGATCTTACGGAATATTGATAAGTTATTTACACAAGCGACTGGGGTGGCGGCTTATGTGGCTGATGAAGCACTGCTTTGTGTGGCTAAAGGTACGGGAATTGCTCTAGATAACCTGGAATCATATAAACGGAGTATACTCTCAACCAAGTAAGCTAGTTTAAATTCTAAATCCCAATATCTAATTTCTAAACAAATCCTAATGACCGAAATTCAAAACCTTGATATATTTGAAATTTGTATTTTGACATTATTTAGGATTTAGGATTTTGAAATTAGGATCTTGATTATTATGGTAGTTGCTATTGATGCTTCACGATTAGAACCGCACCAGAAAACTGGTGTTGAGTATTATAGTTATTATTTGATTCAGCATTTAAAAAAAGTAATTCCGCCCGGCGAAAAAGTGATTTTATATTCTCGCATTCCAGTTGCTGGTATTTTAGAGGGATTGCCGGTTAATTGGCAGAATAAAGTTTTAGCTTGGCCTTTAAAATATTTTTGGAGCCAGTTGCGTTTAGTTTTAGAGGTTCGTAAAGATAAGCCCGATATTCTATTTATTCCTTCTCACATTTTGCCTTTTTTATATCGCGGCAAAACAGTGGTCACTATTCATGATATTAGTTGGTTAAAGTCGCCCGCTTCCTATAGTTGGCACAGTCGTAGTTATTTAAGGTTAGCCACTGGTTGGATAGCGCGACACGCCACTGCAATTATTACTATTTCTCAATACTGTAAAATTGAGTTGGAGCGGCATTATTCGGATTTATCAAATAAAATTTTTGTAACTTACCTAGGGCCGACTATCAAACCACAACAGGCTCCCGGAGGAACCAAAAACTATTTTATTTGCCTGGGTAGAGTGGAAAACAAGAAGAATTTGCTGGTAATTTTAGAGGCTTTTGCCAGGTTATTAATAAATAATCCATCCGAAGAGACAAAACTGCTGCTTATTGGCCCAACCGGTGTAGGAAGTGATAAAATAATTAGACGTCTAGGTAAAAGTGATTTAAACGGCAAAGTTATTAGATTACCATGGCAGAGCGAGCAGAAAGTGTCAGAATATTTAGGCCGTTGTATTGCTCTATTGTTCCCCGGCAAATATGAGGGATTTGGTTTACCTGTGTTGGACGCTTGGGCTCATCAGCTGCCAGTAGTGGCAGCTGCCAGCGGGGCTTTGCTAGAGGTAGTGGGAGAGGCAGGGATACTGGTTAATGGAGACGATGCTGATTCCTGGCGACAGGCCATGCAGAAGTTATTGGCAGATGTTAATTTACAGAAACACTTGGTAACATTGGGTAACAAACGGCTGTTATTGTTTTCTTGGCAGGCCACTGCTGTTGCCACTTGGCAAGTGTTAAAGTTAATTATGTCATCACCCAGTGATAGATTAAGAGTTCCGACTGGCAGTTTATTACCAGATGACTAGCAAAAATTTATATGGGACAAATAATTGGTCATCAACTAGCTCAAGATTATTTATTAAGGAGCATTAAAGAGCAGAATTTAGCTCATGCTTATTTATTTTCCGGTCCCATGGGGGTAGGAAAAGCCACGCTAGTAAATTTTTTTATTGCAAAACTGAATCAATCAAAAGGGGAGACAGTAGACCTAAATAGCCCGGATATCCTATGGCTTAGTTTATTGGAAGATAAGAAAGATATTACTATTGAGCAAATCAGATCAGTGACTGAATTCTTAAAATTAGCTTCCTGGTTTGGGCAGTATCGGGTTGTAATCATTGAGGAAGCTGAGCGGTTAAGTGAAGAAGCGAGTAACGCTTTATTAAAAACCTTAGAAGAGCCTTTAGGCAGAGCAATGATTATTTTAATTTCTAGTCAGCCCTACCGATTATTACCAACAATAGTTTCTCGTTGCCAACAAATAAATTTATCGCCAGTGAATCAACAAGAATTGCAGCCCTGGCTAAAGGGACAAGTAAGCGTCAAAGATGACTTGGTATCGATAATTCACTTAAGTCAAGGTTGTCCGGGCCGTGCTTTGCGCTTGGCAACTAATCCGGAGATTTTAAAGCAAAGGGTTAAACAAGCTCACCTATTTGTCACTTTTATAGAGTCTAAGAAAGCTAAAGAAATTAACAGCTGGCTTAAAAATGAGTTGGTAAGTAAGAAATTATCTAAAGAAAGTGCGACCGACAACAAAATGATTGATCTACAGAATCGAGGAATCAATATTTTAAGTATTTGGTTGGAAGTTACGCGAGATTTGCTATTATGTAAGTATGGCCAAACCGCCAGAGTAGTATATTATGTTTTGTTAGCTAAACTGCAGAGTTTAAGTGGTGAGTTATCTAGTAATAATTTATTGGCTTTAATGAAGGTGATACGGCAGGCTTTAATAAAATTACAGTCTAATGCTAATGTTAAATTAACTTTAGAGTGGGTACTAATTAGCGCTTTGGGTTTTAATCAAAATAAGGTAAATTAAATATTGCGAATTTATGAAAAAATTACCCATCTTATTATTGCTGTCAGTAGTTGTTTTAACTGGTTGTTCTTTGAAAATAGGTGGTGGCTCCACTGATGGCGGTATTTATCGATCACTTGATAAGGGAGTTGCTTGGGAACAAAAAGTTTTTATAAGTAAAGGTAAAAAACAAGATGTAACTGTTGGCAATATTAATGTTAACGACATACTCTTTTCGCCCTTAGATAATCGGGTGGTGTATTTGTTATCAAGTCAGAGCGGAGTTTTTGTAAGTGCCAATGAGGCAGAGCAATGGGAGCAGATTTTTCCTGTTGGTGCTAATGCAATTACCTTACATCCAACTAAGAAGGATATTATTTATGTAGTTTCCGGCAACAAGATTTATCGCACTTTAGATGGTGCCCAAAATTGGCAACAAGTTTATATTGAAGCCACACCAGAGACAGGGTTAAACGATATTGTAATAGATTTTGCTAATCCACAGGTTCTCTATGCAGTAACATCTAAGGGTACGCTGCTTAAAAGTTCTGATGCCGGCACTAGCTGGCAAGCCATTTATCGTTTCAGTAAAGAGATATCGCGCTTGTACTTGAATCCTAATAACACGGCTATTATTTATGCTGCTATGCCATCGCGCGGTTTATGGCGTAGTATTGATAGGGGTGTAACTTGGACAGACTTGCAACCCTCATTAGAAGAAGTAGTTAAAAGAGCTGGCTCGTACAAAAAAATGGTATTTATACCAGGGCTGAGTGATGGACTATTGTATGCTACCTCCTACGGTTTATTCCAATCAGTAAATGGTGGCCAGAATTGGGATAATATTGAGCTAGTAACGCCTCCCAGTTCAGTTGGAATTAGCATGCTAAGTGTAAATCCACAAAATAATCAGGAAATTTATTATGCTATTAATACGCTTATTTACTATACTAGTGATGGTGGTAAAACCTGGGTAATTAACCGGTCACCCTCTGGTCGGGCTACTACTGCCTTGACGATTAATCCCGAAGATCCTAATATTATGTATCTAGGCGTAGTAAAAGTAAAAAAATAATGAATAATAGTTTAGTAGCCATTAAAGAAAAGTTTGTTAAAGCGATTGAGCATTTAAAACAAGAGCTCAACCAACTTCGTACTGGCCGGGCTAACCCTGCATTAGTTGAGCGGTTAGAGGTAGAAGCTTATGGTACTAAATCACCATTAATTGAATTGGCGTCTATTACCGTACCTGAAGTACGGCAAATTGTTATTCAGCCTTGGGACCCTAATATTGTTAAAGAAGTGGAAAAAGCTATTACTAACTCCAATTTAGGAGTAACGCCAACTATAGATGGTAAATTATTACGGGTAAATATACCAAGCCTTAATGAAGAGCGGCGTAAAGAGTTAATTAAAATTATGACTGGCATGTTGGAGCAAGCACGTGTTCAAATTCGTAATATTAGGGAAGATTTTAATCGTAACTTAAAAAAGCAGGAAAAAGAAGGCGAAATTTCAGAAGATGAATTATTTGCCAGTCAAAAAGAGTTACAAAAACAGGTTGATCAGTTTAATGAAGAAATTAAAAATTTAGGTGAAGCCAAAGAAAAAGAAATTATGACAATTTAGCCACTTTAGCACTATAGCATTTAATTAAGATAGCAAATTAATGTTCTAGTATTAAAGTGTTTCAATGTTTGAGTGATTATTATGTTTATCGCCATTATAGTTTTCATTGCCATTTTAGCTTTACTAGTATTGGCCCACGAGTTGGGTCATTTTTATACTGCACGCAAACTAGGGGTTAATGTGCAAGAATTTGGTATTGGTTTTCCTCCTCGTTTATTCAGGTTTAAACGTAGAGATACGGTTTATTCTATTAATCTGCTGCCGCTCGGTGGGTTTGTTAAATTAAAGGGCGAAAGCGGCGAATCAAGAGGCGACCCTGATAGTTTTGCTTCGCAAAAAGCTTGGAAGCGATCAATAATTTTAGTGGCTGGAGTTAGTATGAATATAGTGCTGGCTTTTTTCCTGCTAACAATAGGCTTTACTTCTGGTTTGCCGACAATTGTTGATCAAAATAATTTAACCCAAGCGCGAGACGTCAAAATACAAATATTCAATGTTTTGCCTGATTCGCCAGCAGCACAGGCAGGTATTAAAATTGGTGATACAGTTGTTAATATTGATGGAGAGACTTTTAATAATTTAGAGGTTATGCAAGATTATATAGCATCTCACGAGAATGTGATAATGTTAGTTAAGATAGTTGGTATTGGTCAGGGTGAATTAGAAGATGGAAAAGTAGTAGAGGTTGCGCCACAAGTAATAGATCAATCAGGTGGCAGAGCCGTAATTGGCGTTACCTTAATCCAAAGCGGAATAATTGCTTACCCATGGTATCAATCAATTTGGATGGGAGCTAAAGCCACTGGTTTTTTGTTTTATGACACAGTGGTTGGTTTTGGCACAGTGATTAAAAATTTAATTACTGAGCAAAAAGCTGGCATTGAAGTAGCAGGACCAGTGGGAATAGCGGTACTAACTGGGCAAGTTGTTAATTTAGGTTGGATTTATGTTTTGCAGTTTGCTGCTCTTTTATCAGTAAATTTGGCGATTATCAATATTTTACCGTTCCCAGCGCTAGATGGTGGCCGCTTGTTGTTTGTGATTATAGAAAAGATCAGGCGTAAACCTAACAATCAAAAAATTGAAGCTATTATTCATACTTTTGGCTTTGGTTTGTTGATGTTGTTGGTGTTAGTGATAACTTACAAGGATATTATGCGTGCTAGCGGTGATTTTTTCAGCAACCTAACTAAATTTTTTGGTTCGTAAATTTTTGAATAAAATAATATTAAATGTGTTTTCTGGTCAATAGCTTCGCATCACTTCTAGAGGCGTTTTCATATTTAATCCCATATGTGGTCGCTCGGTATTGTAGTAGTGCAAGAATTCTGGGATAGCTCTTTTCCAAGCCAGCAACGATCGAGGAACTCGATGT
>JBDRTU010000052.1:0-44588 GCA_043823825.1 Patescibacteria group bacterium | reverse complement strand
TACTTGTGCCGCGTCATACATATTATTACGGTTAATAAAAAAGCCAACTGATATGAGTTGGCTTATATTTTAAAATATTTGATAATTATTTTTGTCTTTTGGTAGCAAAAGACAATATCAATCCTAAAAATACGGCAAGGTACGCTGCGCAAATAACACGCCATATTGGCGGTAATGAAAAGGTAAAAGTATGAGCAGGTAACCAAAAAAATATTATTGACAGTATAACTACTTTGGCCCATTCTCTACCATTACCATAATGCAAAGAAAACATATACCATGGTTCAAGAAAATAACCACACTTTATCATGTGATCTATCCAATAATGAACAAGCATCATAGAAAAAGCATAACCACTAAATAAATTAATCCACAAACTCATTGAAAAACTGGACCAAAGATCAGGCCATAAATTACCTGCCATGATTGTTTTTACACCACCATCAACAAATGGAAAAGCGGCTGTAAACCAAACACCAAAAACTCCCCAAACCACAAATCGCAAAAAAACCTTATCAGGCAACCACTGCCCTAAACTTATACGATGTCGTAAACATTCACCAAAAGTTGCAAGCAGGGCCACTTTGGCAAACCCCATTAAATATGGATAGGCCCTAGTCCAAGCAATAAAAGTGTCTGTCGCAAAAAACAAAAAAGCTGTTATTGCCAAAAAATACAGCATTGCTAAAAAATCTGATGCTTTCATACAATCCTCTTTTTATTAAGTTGAAAAATAACGATTTTATTTAGTGTTACATCTTACCATTATATTTAAAATTGTCAAAGAAAATAGCCAAAACATCCATATTCTTTAAAACTACATGGATGTTTATATTTATACCCTATATTCCAGATTCTATATTCTAATACCTCCCCCTCGCCTCAATAGCTTTACCAATCCTTTCCACTGCCAAGACAAAGGCAGCTGTGCGTAAATCAATTTTCAATTCCTGCGCTTTTTGCCAAATATCACCAAACGCCCGAGTCATAATTGGCTTTAATTTCTCTATTACTTCTTTTTCTGTCCAATAATATTGCCCAAGATTTTGCACTAATTCAAAATATGAAACTGTTACCCCGCCAGCGTTAGCTAAAACATCGGGCACTACTATAATTTTTCGCTTAGCCAATTTAACATCTGCCTCGGGTGTAGTTGGGCCATTAGCCATTTCAAAGACCACTTTAGCTTTAATGCGACCAGCGTTTTCACCCGTTACCTGATTTTCCAAAGCTGCCAAGACTAAAATATCTGTTGGTAACTCTAATAATTGCTTGTTAGTAACTTGTTTAAAATTTTTACAATCACAAACTGTACCCATGCAATAACAGCCAGCAATCAAACCGCGGGCTTTTTTGTCTTGCATCACATGTTCTGGGTCCATACTTATACCTTTTTTGGAATAAATACCGCCTTGAGAATCAGATAAACCAATTATTTTATAACCTGCCTCAAAAGCCAATTTAGCAAAATTATAACCAACATTGCCAAATCCCTGCACAATAATTCTGGTTTGTTTAGGATTTAATTTTAATTTTTTAACCAGCTCATTTAACACCATCAATCCGCCCATACCCGTAGCTTCAGCGCGGCCTTGAGATCCGCCTAATTCCAATGGTTTGCCAGTTACCACCCCTGGTACTTTTTTGCCAATCACACGCGAATATTCATCTACAATCCAGCCCATCATTTCTGGAGTAGTATTAACATCTGGCGCTAAAATATCTTGCTCTGGACCAATAAAAGGTACTAAACGCCTTGTTAAAGCGCGAGTTAAACGCTCAAGTTCTTCTTTAGATAATTTTTTAGGGTCAACTGTAATGCCGCCTTTGCCGCCGCCCAAAGGAATATCTACTACGGCGCATTTTATTCCCATCCAAAAAGCCAAAGCTTTTACCTCGTCTAAATTTGTTTGGGGATGATAACGCAATCCGCCTTTGTAAGGACCCCTGGCTGATGAATATTGCACCCGGTAACCTTCAAATATACGGGTAGTGCCGTTATCCACTACTACCGGCAAAGAAAATTGCAAAACCCGCTCTGGTTTTTTTAACTGTTCTAAGGCTTCGGGCGAAACCTTGGCATACCCAGTGGCTTTTTTAAATTGCTGCATGGCATTGTTGAATACAGACATAAAAGAAATTCAAAATTTAGAAATTAAAAAATAATTTATTTTTATGAAAGAGTCGGCAATCTGTTGTTGTATAAGGTTACTTTTTATTTATCTTAAAATTATTAATCACTGATTCACAAATATCAGAAAAGGTTCTAGCCCAATATTCATTAATATCAGATGTTTCTTTTAACTCCTTGTATAAATGTACATAATTACGTAGATCTCTTATCATTTGAATTTTATAATAACTTTTTTCGGTAATTAATTTATTTTCTTTCGCAATATTTAAGGCATCTGAATAAGTCTTCGAATTAGGGCTAAATTCTAAAATAATCGCTTCAATTATACTACCATACAATATGATGCAGGGTTTCCATAATTTATATTTTAAACATTCTTTCGCGGATTTATAATCCCTTTGTAATAAACCTCTCAATTTAATATTTCTAATAAAATTAAACGTTCTGTTTCCTTTTCGTCTACGGTACTCTTCATTGATGTATAATCTTTTTTGAATTTTAATTTGTAACCTTCTAGTATAATCAGAAATAACCTTTGCGTTTGGGAATCCTTTTAAATATTCCATTTTAGATAAGTTATGTACATTTTCAATATGACCGCCCGTTAATCTTTTAAAGTATCCTTTACAAATTAAACATTTCACACTTTTAGATTTTTCAGTTTGTTTCATAAATATAATAAATAAAAAGTAATTTCATATAACGTCAGGATTATGAGAAGTTTCTGGAGCGTAGCGGAAGAAATTTGGGAAAATGGCGAGCCGAGCCATTTTCCTCATAATCCTGACGTTATATGACCCGAGCGTAACGCAGTGAAGCGAGAGCGCAGCGAGGTGCGAAGCGTAGCGGAGCAAGTTTGTTCACCACCGTACATAGAAGTTGGCGCCCCCTAATTAACTTTATTCTTAGGTTTTCCCTGCAAAAAAGATTGTAGATTGTCCACAAGTACATCTTGTTGTTTTTTAATAGTTTCTTTGGTCTTGATTGCAATTGAAGGATACAAAACCGCATTTTTAGTTTTCATTAATGTTTCTTTATGTTCATCTGGGATAGTGTTGAAATATGTTTGAATAAAGCAGAATTTATCGTCATTAAGATTTTTCATCAAATTTTTGAAATCAAAGATGTCTGTATGACTTATGGAAACAATAACAGCATTTTTTTTAATATTTTTCATAACTGCTACATTCATCATTGATCTTGTTGTTTTGTCATCAGGAATGAATAGTCCGATAATATCGCTTTCTTTACATAAATCATTAAGTTTACGAAATTGGATACCCTCTTTCTGCAAATCTTCTTTTTTTGTTCTGGAAAAATGCAATACTTTCATGCCTAATCCTAATGCAATTTCAGCAACTCGTTTACCAATTCTTCCTAAACCAATAACGCCGAAAGTTTTGTTTTTGAGTTCCCAGCCAAGATATTGGTCAACTTCAAAATTGTTCTTTTTGACATTAGCTCTTGCAACTTCTAATTCTCTGGCATGGGCGAGGAGAGCAGCAAAAACAAATTCAGCGATTCCATTATCGCAATAACCTGCTGCATTTGTTACGACTATATTTTTTGAAGTTGCATAATCAACATCAATTTTGCTGACTGAAATTGCATTTGTTCCTATGTATTTTAGATTTGGAAAAAGATTAATTAGTTCTTTATCAATTTCGGTAAAGTATCTGATAAGTAGAACATCTGCATCTTTGATTTCTTTAGATAAATTCTGCTTTTCATTACTTCTTACAAAGACCAAAGAAACAGATAGATTCTTTAGTCTATCAAGAACATCTGATTCCAAAGAATCTTCAGTATAATCTACAAGGACAATCTTTTTTGCTTTCATCTGATTATAGAATAAGGGGAATTATATAAATGCTTTTCTGATTGTAGCAGGGAAAACATCGAGGGGCGCCAACTCTCAATTTTTCTATCTTGCGTTAGCATCTGCGTTTTTAGGTGGTGAACAAATTTCATATAACTCGTTATTATGCGAAGTGTTTTCGTAATATAGTCAAGAGTTTGTATATTATACGAATTAGAAATTACTGATTAAATGTTTTGTTTCTGGATTCCCGTTTTCACGAGAATAACAAGGAAAAGGGACGGGAATCATAATTTAGGGAGATTGTCACACTATGGGTGATCTCCCAAAGGGATGACTTCGTCCGCCCTAGGCGGACTCGCAATGACGCTACTGTGAACTATTTTAACTATAAGCCATTCGCCATACGCTATTTAGCCATGGGCTATTTGCCACTAGCCCTTCCCCAATCAATATTTACGCTGCGGAAACCGCGGGTTTTTTGTAAATACTCATAAGCTTTAAGAGCCGCGGTAGCGCCTTCGCCGGCTGAAATAACAATTTGTTTATAAGAAATAGTAGTAATGTCGCCAGCGGCAAAAATGCCTGGTTCTGATGTTTCGCAATCGCGAGAAATTTTAATTTGCTTGCGTTCGTCCAACTCTACCAAACCCCCAATCAACTTAGCATTTACAACAAATCCTATTTCCACAAACACTCCTTCTACCTTAATTTCCCTTGTTTTATCCGGCTGTTTACTCTCTTGCACTACTACACTTTTAACACGCTGATCGCCTTTTATTTCTTTTACTTCACTATTTAACACCAGTTCAATATTATCTTGCTTTAATTGCTCTGCCAAATATGCTTCGGCTCTAAAATTTTCACTACGGTGCACTAAGTAAACTTTGGGGCAAATCTTCGCCAACAGTAGCGCTGCATCCACTGCTGAATTACCAGCACCTACTACCATTACTGGCTTATTTTTAAACAAGGGCGCATCGCAGGTAGCGCAATAGCTTACTCCTTTGGCGCCAAATTCTTCTTCTCCAGGCACACCTAAATGCCGATGCGCCAAACCAAAAGCTAGAATGATAGTATGCCCTTTAAACTCCTTCGTATTAGTCGCCACTGTAAAAAGCGATTTTCCATCTTCTTGGTCTTTACTGATTTTTTTAACTTCAGCATAAATAATTTGTGTACCAAACTTTTCTGCCTGTTCTTTAAACTTGTTCATTAGATCAGGCCCAGTAACCAAACCAACTCCTGGATAATTTTCTATTTCATCAGTCGCCGCTGCTTGCCCACCAATATCAACTGTAATCAATAATGTTTTCATTGCTCGCCTAGAAGTATAAAGCGCTGCGGTTAAGCCTGCAGCGCCTGCGCCAACAATAATAACATCGTAATGTTTTAAATTTTTATCTTCTGAAGTCATGATAATCTTAAGCGTTTTTTTCTAACGCCTGCTTTAATTTATCCTTAGCTTGCACACCCACAAACTGCTCAATAATTTTTCCATTTTTAAAAATGGCAATCGTGGGAATACTTAAAATATTATACTGACCAGGAGTAGCGCTATTCTCGTCAATATTAAGCGAGCCGATTTTAACACGCTGCTCCTCCATTTCTTTTGCCAACTCTTCTACAACCGGACCTTGTGCTCGGCACGGCCCACACCAAGGCGCCCAAAAATCAACCAATACCGGTACCTCACTTTTTAAAACTTCGTCTTCAAAATTTTGATCAGTTAAAGTTATTTCTGGCATACTTTGATAAATTAAAAGTTAAGAATTTAAGAAGTAATTTTAAATAATTGAGCAACTGTACGCTCAAGTTTTTTTATTTTATCTTGAGAGCTAGTCCCTGATCCAAAACATCCAGTAGCTTCGGCTTCCAACAATAAACGTCCCAACCGCTCCAGCGCTGCCCTGACTGCCACAATTTGTTGAATTACTTCTGAACAGTCTCGTTTATCTTGTATCATTCTGCCAATACCCTCAATTTGCCCTTGTAAACGATTAAATTGCTGGCTAACTTCTTTAATATCACATTTTATATTCATATACTATATACTAGTATATAGTATTAATGAAAAAATGTCAATACGCTATTATAATTTCGTCTGGTGCAGTCTAATGTACTGGACAGGTAAAATAAAATAATTCACAAAGACTAATATCACATAGGCTCAAAATACCAATGTTTCGTGAGGGCAAATAGTGTACGTGCCAGTGAGTTAGCCTGAGAAAGCCCGACTTTGAAGTAAGTACTAGTAATTACACTTTATGAGTCGGGCCTTTTTATATAACGACACTTAATATTAGCCAAAATTAGCCAAATTTACCAAAATATCTCCAATTGTTCCACGTGGAACAATGGATACTGTCTGGAAGCAAATCTGAAAAACCCCGCTGATTCGTTAAGTGGCTTGCCACGTGCCGAACCGAGTGAGCTTTACGTGGTGGACCCAAGGAGGCTCGAACTCCTGACCTCTTCCATGCCATGGAAGCGCTCTACCAACTGAGCTATGGGCCCATAACCATAAATTAATGTTTTGTAAATCTTGCTTGTATATTATAGCTAAATAATGAAAACAGTCAATTATATCAATAAAATCAAGGTTTTTTTGCCAATTGTTCCACGTGGAACAATCTGCTTTTTAGTGCTTAAAATGGTCAAAAATGGCTAATATTGGGAAAATTATCACTGCACGTATTATTCTAATCAATCTCCAAGGTTGTCTAAGTACTCGCCAAAACCATTCCAAACCCAACTTCTGGAAAAAACTAGGTGCTCGTCCAACCTTTTTACCTAAATAATCAAAACTTCCCCCTACTCCGATTCCAACCTTAACGCTTGGGAGTTGTGATAAATAATAATTAAGCCAATATTCTTGTTTAGGCGCTCCAAACGCAACTAAAAGAATATCTGGTTTAGCTGCCTTTATTTTATTAATAAGCTCATTATTTACAGGATCATTTAAGGGAAAACTCGCCTTGCTGGTAAACATTGGGCCCACTGTATAATTTATTCCACCTTCATACTTACTGGCTACCTTAGTTAATACCGTTTCCGAATTTCCTATTAAAAAGACGTTATGGCCACTACTTAATGCATTACTCATTAAATGGTCAGCCAAATCCACCCCTCGCACTCTTCCCTTGGTTAAAGCTTTGCCAATTAAGTAAGAAAGCAAAATTATCCCAAAACCATCAGGCACACATAATGAGCTCTTTTGCAGGATGTTACGATAAGATAGATCTTTTTTTGCCTGTAGCAAAATTTCAGGGTTGACCGTTACTATTAAGTACTGACCTGGCTGTTTTAACCAGGTTTTGATTTGATTTATTGTTTCAGAATAAGAAATATCAGAAATTGGTAAACCAAAGATCTTCAGCATATATGATAATTGTAGCACTTTGCCAAAAGAGTACTTGACTCTGTATAAGTTCGCCCCGGGTAGGATATACATGACGAGGCGTGCGTAATTAAAATTGATCTTTATCTATATCTACTAAGTAGTACTTGGTGTGGATTATATTTACTTGACTTATTTAGTGTACGATAGTACACTTAATACTATATGGGACGACCACCTAATAACAATCTATATTTAGAAAAGCTACAAAAATTTTATGGGCAAAACCAGCGCATGCCTAGTTATACTGAGATAGCAAATTTTTGTAAATTCAAATCCAAGTTTGCGGCTCAGCGTTTGGCCCAAAAATGGTTTTCTTTTGGTTGGGCGAAAAAAGATTATTTAGGTAAGCTACTACCTGGGAAACGACTATTGCCGTTAAAACTACTCGGTACTATTCAAGCTGGTTTCCCCAGCCCGGCTGAAGAAGAAATGGTAGATACTCTGTCGCTTGATGATTGGTTAATAAGAAATAAAGAAGCTAGTTTTATGCTAAAAGTAACGGGTGATTCTATGATTGATGCTGGTATTCAACCCGGAGATATGGTGATTTTAGAGCGCGGCCGTGAACCAAGACATGGCGACATTGTTGTAGCTGAAGTTGATAGGGAATGGACTATAAAATATTTTGAAAAACGCGGCGGACAAGTGGTGTTGGTGCCGGCTAATAAAAGATTTCATATAGTCACAGCCAAAGAAGAACTAAAAATCGCCGGCGTAGTAACCGCGGTTATTAGAAAATATAAATAATGCTATTTAATTACTGATAAAATCTGCTGCTTAACCTTAAACCCTCGACAATGTTTTAAAACTCCAAAATAAGATTGGAGAGAGCTATAAAAAATCGTTTGACTAAAACGCCCCTGTTTAACTAAATAACTTTTCCCCACCAATACCCTTAATATCCGCCGTTTAGTTTTGGTGCGCGGCACCCGATAATGTGGCAAACAAACATAACCCAAATAATCTATACCTTGCCGGTATTTTCTAATGATAATTTTTCTTGGATGTAATTCCAGCTCTAAATTATTCTTTAAAAACTCGTTAATCTTATCAATTAATCCAGATAAATATTTTTTACCATTATCTAAAATAATAAAATCGTCACAATACCGCAAATAATATTTTACCCTTAACTGGTGTTTGATAAACTGGTCCAGTTCATTCAAATAAATGTTGGCGAACAACTGGCTGGTAACGTTTCCTAGCGGCAACCCCTTACCAGCACTAACAGAAAAACTACTAATTATTCTCTCAACCAAATCCAACGCTCGTCTGTCAAATAATCTTTTACAAATAAAGCCAAATAATCGCTCCTGATCAACAGAATCAAAAAATTTCTTAACATCGCATTTAAGCACCCAAACTGGCTCTTGATAATTTCGACTAACGCGCCTTAAAAATAACTCTAATCTATCAACTGCTTTGTGTAACCCCTTATTATCCCGACAAGAATACGAATCATATGCAAAAACTTTATCAAAAATAGGATATAACACACGAAATACCGCCTGATTTATTACTCTATCCCTAACACTAGCTTTATGAATATGCCGCAATTTCGGATCGGTAATATAAAAAGAAACATAGGGGTTATTTACATAAATCCCACTGGCCAACTGATCATGAATAGTAAATAAATTGTCTTCTAACTTAAATTCAAACTTCTGTACATCTAATTTACTTCGTTTACCGCGCCTAAACTCTCGCCAAGCTAAAAACAAATTTTCTAAATTAATTATTTTTTCAAAAATATTATGACCAAAACTTTTCCAGTATCGCCCCCCCCCCCCCCGACACTTTTGACGTGCCTTTGGTGCATAAACTAACAACTTTCTACCAAACAGTTTACCAGTTGGGACCAAAAATGACGAAGCGCGACCATTATGGAATATACTTAAAAATTGAAAATATCTGTCTAGAAACTATAGAATTATGTATTACTGCATCATTTGAATCTGGAAGCCAAAAAAATGCCCCGCTTAAAACACTGCGAATAAAATTAGAAATTTTAAAAAGATTAATTCGTCTAAGTAACAATTTACACATTGTAGAAAGTAAAACCTATTTGGACATGGAAACCGACCTACAAAATCTTTCTAAAATGACTAATGGTTGGATAAAGTACCTTAATAATAGTAAATAAAAACACCAAGCCTAATTAAGACCAGGTGTTTTTCCGAAACTTCTGCACGAGAACGCAGGTTGTCGTTCTGATTGTCAGGATTCGTCCAATTGACGTTCAGCTTGTCGTCGTTCCAGTTCACGTTCGGCACATTACCATCGGCATTGCGGGAACCCGTTTTATTACCTTGCCCCGTCCATATTCGCCAGCAACCTTTTACAAAGTTACTTGAGTTATCCCGCCGTCGGCGGGCTGTGTTTAGAAGCATCCTATAAAATTATTATAGAAATATTCTCTAGAACAAAGTAAGCAGTTTCGTTATGTTGGCAAACCGCTATCCACCCAAGGCGGACCGATTGTAGTAGCCATATTAATTATATAAAAAAATCCCCAAGTTGTACTCCGCACAACTTGGGGGATAAATTCTTCTCCTTTCTTCGTGATTTTGAAAAAGGAAAAAAGAATTAAGTTTAAAGAGAAACTGCTGCACGAGAACGCAGGCTGTCGAACTGATAGCCAGGAGGCGCCCAATGGACGCGCAGCTTGCCGCCGAGCCAGTACACGCACGGCACATTACCATCGGCATCGCGGGAACCGGAACACAGCGTGATTTTCTGAATGTCCAGGTGCTTACCCGACTCCTTGAAATACTTCCACTCATACACGAGCCGTTCAAGTAGGGTAACCCCCAGAATCTTGGCTTGAGCCAAAGTGTTGGCTGACATATTTTTCAATTCTTTATCAGCCTCCACCCGATCGCGGATCCAAACCTCGTAGGTCTTGATGTTCGTGCGGTCATTGGTCGGCACTACTTCATCCAGACCACAGTCGGTATACTTCCAGGCACCGAAAGTGGATTTACACCTCTGGAATACCCGCTCGGCACCGATGCCTTGCGGTATCACCAACAGGCGATCAAAGCCCTCCTGGCATTCCGGAATCACGAGCTCTGATAAGTCCAGAGAGACACCAAACTCTTTCCACAAATCCTGCCATTCCAACAGGACGCTTGCGAGCACCGAAGCGGTTGAGTACTTAGCAAACACCTGCCTGATATCGGCAATAAATTTGCCTTTCTTCCCGCTGATGGACTGGGCATCACTTGACGTCATCCCTTTGGGGATGGCCTGGCACAGTGTAGCGACCACATCTTTAACTTGGTCAACCGAAGCTGACACCAGGACTGTCTCATACTTTTCCATGAGCTGTTCCTTTCTTGAAAAGTGAATAAAATAAATCAGTGAGTTAAGGGAAAAAGTAAAAAGTTACAAGGGTTACGAAACTACTGCACGAGAACGCAGGCGGTCGTCCTGAATGCCAGGACTCGTCCAACCGACGTGCAGCTCGTCGTCGTTCCAGCGCACGCTCGGCACATCACCAGCGGCATCGCGGGAACCGGAACAGAGTGTAATGTTCTGGATATCCAGATGCTGGCCAGTTTCCTTAAAATATTTGACCTCAAACAGAAGCCGACCCTTCAAGGTGATGCCGACAATGTTCTGGTTAGCCAAATTGTTGGTCGAAATATTCTTCAGCTCTTCATCAGCCTCCACCCGATCGCGGATCCAATAAGCGCGATCACCAGGCGTCCACGGAGTGATATTAGTAACAGTGTCCAGATTGTCGGCGTACTTCCTGGCTGGAAATAATTCCTTACACTTGGCAAAAACCCGGCTATTGGTAATTTCACCCGCCTCAATGATAGGACGGCTGAAACCTTCCTGCGGTTTCGGAATACGGAGACTGGAAAAATTCTTATCCAGTCCAAATACCTCCAGATAAAACTTTTCCCATTCGGCAATGAGATCGGCGAAGGGAACGGTACCGCGACAGATGAGGTTGCGCAGTTCGGCCTCAAACTTGCGTTTACGGCTTATCCAGTACTGCGCATCTGTGGGTTGTGTACTCATGACCACCGATACTATCGGGGCCATAAGTTCGCTGGCCTGCTCGGCCGGCAGAGTTATCTCATGCTTCTTGCTCATGAGCATTTCTCCTTATGTTGTTATATGATTCCCCTTTATTTAGGGGGTAATTTGATAAAGTACAGCTTAAAAAACAATAACAATTTACTATATATTAAATAAATGAATTTGTCAACCAGTAAACCCCTAACTATTTCATCCTGGCCGCGAGCAATTCTGCATGTCGACGGCGATGCTTTTTTTGCATCTTGCGAACAAGCTTTACACCCAGAATACCGCGGCCGCCCGGTAATTACTGGCAAAGAAAGGGGAATAGTAGCAGCTGCTAGTTATGAAGCTAAGGCTAAGGGGGTTGGTCGGGGCGTACCACTATGGGAAGTAAAAAAACTTTGTCCCAATGCTATTATTTTACCTTCTGATTATGAAACTTACAGTTTATTTTCCAAACGCCTGTTTTCTATTATGCGCCGATTTACTTCGCAAGTGGAAGAATATTCAATTGATGAAGGTTTTGCTGATTTAACTGGTCTACAACGGCCATTCCACTGTTCCTACTCCATCATTGCTCAAAAAATAAAAGCAACTATAGAATCTGAACTAGGAATTACAGTTTCAGTTGGGCTTAGTTTATCTAAAGTGCTTTGCAAAATCGCCTCCAAATATAAAAAACCATCAGGCTTTACTGCTATTGCGGGGCGAGAAATACATAAATATTTAAAAATAACACCTATTGAAAAAATTTGGGGCATAGGACCACGCACAGCTGCTTATTGTTTGAAACTTGGTATAAAAAACGCGCTGGATTTTGTTAATAAAAACGAAAATTTTATAAAACAACATTTTACCAAACCACACTACGAGATGTGGCAAGAGCTTAATGGTCATTCAGTATATGATGTCGCGCCAGAAGAAAAAACCGATTATATTTCTATTAGCAAAACTAAAACTTTTACACCCCCATCAAATAGCCCGGCTTATGTTTATGCGCAATTAGTAAAAAATTTAGAAAACGCTTGTATTAAAGCGCGTCGCCACAACTTAGTGGCACAAGATCTAATAATTATTTTACGCCTACAAAATTACCGCACTGTCGGCCTTGAAGCCAAACTAAACCGTGCCTCTAATTTTCCTCAAGACATGATGACCATTATACATCGCTTATTTAGCCAATTATTTAAACACGGTAATTTTTACCGTGCTACTGGCGTAGTGTTGGCAAACTTAATACCTTTAGAAGGTTTACAGCGAACATTATTTGAACCGATTGTCAGAATAGAAAAATTAAAAAGATTATATGAAGCTGTAGATAAAATGTCAGCCAAATTTGGTAAACACTGTTTATATTCAGCCGCAAGTTTAAGTGCTCAAAAAACTCCACAACATGTACAAGCTAGAGGTGATATGCCAATAAGGAAATTAAATAGGATAAAAGGTGAATCAGTGCGAAAGCATCTAACTATTCCAATGTTGATGAATAAGGTAAATTAAAAGTATGTTAAAATGTATAAAAAAAGAAATAAGAAAGCAAGCTAGCCCAGCGCGGGCCAAAGTTTCGCAATGGTTTTTCAAAACTGGAAAGGGTCAATATGGCGAGGGTGATAAATTTTTAGGCCTAACAGTGCCACAATCGCGTACTTTAGCACAAAAGTATAAAAACCTAGCATTTAACGACATTTCTAAACTCTTAAAATCAATGTTCCACGAGGAACGACAAATAGCCTTATTTATTTTAGTTCACAATTTTGAGCACGGAGATGCCAAACTTAAACAAAAAATTTATAACTTTTATTTAAAAAATATACGATATATAAACAACTGGGATTTAGTTGATTTATCTGCTCATAAAATAGTTGGTGCCTATTTACTTAGCCGAAATACCAGCTTGCTAACAAAGTTAGCGCGTTCCAAAAACATTTGGGAACGGCGCATTGCTATTATTTCTACTTTTCAATTTATCAGAAATCATAAATTTGATCATACTTTAAAAATCTCTAAAATATTGTTAAGAGATCAGCACGATTTAATACATAAAGCAGTAGGATGGATGCTGAGAGAAGTAGGAAAGAGAGATAAAAAAGTGTTAGTAAAATTTTTAAAACAAAATGCTAAGGATATGCCCCGCACTGCCCTCAGGTATGCTATTGAACATTTTCCCAAAATCGAACGCCGCCGCTGGCTCACCCTACCCTCGCAAAAACCCTAGTCTTATTCGTACGAATGGTACCAATAGTATTGATCTGATATAATTTAACTATGAGAGAACTGGAAAAAATACTTAAAGCTCTAGCTAACCGTCGTCGTTTAGCAATTATTAAGCACCTAAAAACCCATCAACCAGCTTCAGTTGGTGAAATTGCGGCCACGATTAAGCTTTCTTTCCGTTCTACCTCTAAACATCTGGCTGTACTGGCCTCGGCTGACATTGTAGAACGCGAGCAAAGCGGCTTACAAATATTTTACTTTTTAACTCCCACTCCTTCGCGCGCGCTACGTACTCTGCTAAAACTGGTCTAATTCGTACGAATGGTACCATAAGAATTATGTGTTTGAGTATATGAAAATACCTTCTAAACAATTAAAAAATGGTTTTGCTATGCCAATTTATGGTTTAGGCACTTGGCAAATGGGCGGACGCTTTAGCCATAATCCTTTAAATAATGATGTTAAAGATATTAAGGCAATTCGCACGGCGATTGAGCTGGGCGTTACACATTTTGACACGGCTGAAGTTTACGCTAACGGTTATGCCGAAACATTATTAGGGAAAGCGATCAAAAATTATGACCGCTCAAAACTGTTTATTGTGTCCAAAGCCTCGCCTGATCATTTTAAACACAATCACTTGATTAAATCATGCAAAGCCAGCTTAGGACGTTTGGGTATTCACTATTTAGATTTATATCTTTTGCACCAATACAGCCCTGGTATTCCCCTTAAAGAAACTATTAAAACTTTAGATGAATTAGTAGCACAAAAATTTATAAAAAATATTGGAGTATCTAATTTTACAAAAGAACATTTAGCTGAAGCGCAAAGCTATACGAAAAATAAAATTGTTTGCAATCAAGTACATTATAGTTTGGAGTTTAGAGAACCCGAAGTCACAGGTTTACTGGATTACTGCCAAGCTAATGATGTGTTATTAACAGCTTGGCGGCCAGTTGGTAAGGGTAAATTACTAAAACGAATACCTAAAATACTAAGGGATATTTGCGTGAAGTATGAAAAAACACCAGCCCAAGTTGCTATTAATTGGCTTACTTCTCAAGCTAAGGTAATAACACTTTCCAAAACCAGCACCATTGATCATTTGAAAGAAAACTTAGGCGCTATTGGCTGGCAAATGCAAGCTAAAGATATTGAAAAACTGCGACAAAAATACCCTAAACAAAAAACAGTCTCAGACACTGTACCCTTAGGATAATGATCTTTTCTTGGTGGTCTATATTGTAGATAGTTCGGACGCATTTCGCAGAATCGCCAACTGCTTTTTTCGCCCAGAAAATCTTACGATTTGGTCGCCGAGCGAAGCGAGGCGGTTGCCTCTTGCTTGCCATTTCCTGTCTGGTGGACCCAGGGAGAATCGAACTCCCGCCTGTGCAATGCGAATGCACCGTTATACCACTTAACTATGGGCCCTCACTGCCCCCAGCTCGCCACCCTGCGGGTGGTCACCCGAAGGGTGAAAACTTAATTAGTCTTCCCCACCTGCCATCGCCTATACCCCCAGACGGAATTGAACCATCATCTCGCCCTTAGGACGGGCTTGCTCTATCCGTTGAGCTATGGGGGCTCAGGCAATGGCGGGCAGGTATCCATTGTCCGCCTCCATTATTTTACAATAATTATGGCGGATCCGCCGAAGTAAAAACTATCAAAAACAGAGGTGGAAACTACGAGGGCAAAATATCATCTTATTTAATCGGAAAATTGTAAAAGGGCCAAGTAATAATGCATCCCGTCTTAAGCCTACCTAAAGAGTAAGTTTATGACAATCGCTTTTGACGAAGAAGTGAAAACATACTAAAATAGCTGTACTCTAAGTCATTAATTTTTATAAGCCTATGTTTTCAAAAGACAACGACTCAGCCGGCTCCGAAACGATTATCGGTCCGTCCATTAAAGTAAAGGGTGGATTAGTAGGGGGTGGTAATATTATTGTTGGTGGTAAGGTGGAGGGTAGTATTTCAACTCAACATAATGTACTAGTAGGGGAAAAAGCGGAAATAATGGCTAATGTAAAAGCAGCTAATGCCCAAGTAGCTGGTTTTGTTAAAGGTAATGTGGCTGTAACAGGTAAATTGGAGTTAATGCCTACTAGTAAAATTATGGGTAATATTGTGGCGAAAATTTTAGTGGTAGCAGAAGGTGCCCAGTTAAATGGTAGTTGCCAAATGGGAGTGTTAGAAAAGGGAGAAGCTCCTAACCCCAGCCCAGTTGCTAAGGTCAATAAAAAAAGTAGTTCTAATTAATGAATAATGGAATTTAGTTAACGGCCTTAATTATGCCGTATTTTTACTTGTACGACACCTACACTAGCGATCGTGTTCATGCTAACTCTTTGGTAAGAATTGAAAATACTCTTACTGATTTGGGTATTCAAGGACGAATTGGCCGTTTGACTATTTTAAAAAGTGCTAAAGAATTAATTGAGTCAGCACTAAAAGACGGAGCCGATACAATTGTAACAGTGGGAAACGACTTAACAGTAAGCAAGGCGGCAATTGCTTTAGCCAGCAAAAAACAAAATGTTACTTTGGGTATTATACCGATCGGAGAAAAAGATCAATCAATTGCTAAACTTCTAGGTATTCCGATTGGAGTACTGGCTTGTCACGTACTTTCCAGTCGTATTGTTGAGCAAATTGATCTTGGTAAAGTTAATAACCAATATTTTATTCGTTCAGTTACCATCGCCGGAACACCAACTGTAAGTTGCGATGAACAATTTACAGTGGCTTTGAGCCATCCACATAATATTAAAATCAATAATTTAGATATCTGGGAATTGAATGGACAAACCAAGTTGGCTAATCCCAAAAATAAAATGTTTGAAACTGTACTAACGCCGTTACCGCAGAAAAATTTTTTAGGCTTAAGTAAAAAAGTCATTCCCGGTTCACAGCTGGTGATAGAATCATGCAGAATTACCTCGCCGGGCAACTCCTTGCCAGTGGTGGTAGATGGCGAGCGAGTGCTAAAAACGCCAGTAACCATTAAGGTGGCGGCCCAACACCTGCGAGTGATTGTGGGCAAGAAGCGGTTAATCTAATTATAATAAAAAATTAAAAAGAGATGATTTGGTAATCTACCTCTTTTTTGTAAATCACCTTAACCTGCTACTGGTGTGGCTTCAACACGAGAAGCGGAATCGGGCGATAACGAATCTTCCACAATCATCGCGCTTTTAGAAATAGAAATAACTTGCTCACGCGCAATTAACAGCCGGCCTTTCCATAGCCCCGGAATCTTGGGCCAATGGCTTACTTGATAACGTAAAATTAGCTGGCTTAATGAATCAATCTCTACATCAGTTACCCGACCTAAGTGTTTGCCGCTTTTAGTATAAACTGGTAAATTTTTTATCTCACTGAGTTGTAACATTTGGTTCGGGGATAACTTTCTTTTTGCCAAACATTAAATACTGTTGAGCAACGGTTAAAATAGTATTCATAAACCAATAAAGCATCAAACCACCCGGCAGACTAAAGCCAAAAACCACAGTTAAGACTGGCATAAAATACAGCATTTGTTTATTCATAGTAGCAGCCATACCTTCATCTTTAGAGCCATCGCTTTTAACCGCTGGTTTTTTACTCATTAACATTTTAGTTTGCCAGTACTGAGCAATACCAGCCAAAACTCCAAACAACCAAACCGGCTGACTTAAATCAAAGGAAAACATAAAAGCATCGAGGTGCCCTGGGCTAGCCACAAAAGAATATAGTAATTCAAAACTGTCAGAGTTTAAACCAGTTCGAAAAACTTGGAAAACTGCTATTAAGAACGGCAGCTGGATTAACAGCGGTAGACAAGACGAGAAGGGGTTTACTTTTTCCTGACGATAAAGCTGCATCATTTCTTTGGTCATTTTTTCTTTATCGTCCTTATATTTTATTTTTAACTCATTAATTTTAGGTTGAATTTCCTGCAAAGCTTTTTGAGATTTGAGCGACTGGCGAGAAAAAGGGTATAGAACTAATTTAATAATCACAGTTAACAAAATAATAGCCAGCGCAATATTGCCGCCCACTAAATTATAAAGCCAAACCAATAAATTAAATAAGGGTTGATAGAAAATAGTTGTAAAAAATTGCTTCATAATAATAAAGTATTTAATTAGGGAACTGGATCATGACCGCCAGCCTGCCAAGGGTGACAACGAAATAATCTCCTTAAAGCCATTATACCACCTTTAATCACCCCATACTTATCAATCGCCTGATAAGCATATTCAGAACAAGAGGGATGAAAGCGACAACCGCGATAGGGAGCCAAAGTGCGCCCCACTCCATGATCGGGTGATAAGATTTTTTGATACAGCCTAACAAACCTTAGAATCAGCATCCTTACTTGTAGTCGAATACTGGCAAAAAAAGAAGTTGCCATAATTAAGGACGAACCTTTTTAGCAGCTTGCTCAACTATATTAATCAGGCATGGCCAGGAAACTTTAATAATCTCTTTTTTAAGAACAAAGGCAATTAGATAATTTTTAGCTGGAAATAACAAAAGCGTTTTATTAAGCGACGACCACAAGCGTCTCCTAGCTCGATTACGCACATTAGCCTTACCTAGCTGTTTAATTGAAGCCACTACTCCAAATCTAGTTAACTGCTGCCCTTTAATTGATAGCCAACGCAATGTAAAAACTGGAAAAACAGCTCGCTTCCCATAACGATAAAGGCGATTAAAATCAACCGCACTTTTTAATTTGTGCGTCGTAGTTAACATTCATTACTGACTTATTAATTTACGTCCCCGTCGACGCCTTCGAGCTAAAACTCGCCTACCACTAGTAGTACTCATTCTATGGCGAAAACCGTGCTTGCGAGCACGTCGTCGTTTTTTAGGTTGATATGTTCTTTTTGGCATAACAATCTGTAAAATAAAAGCCTTTTCACTATAGCAACCTCTTTGCAATTGGTCAAAAAAATAATAGTATCCCCATGTAATTCACAAGTTATAAACACTTAATAAACCATCCACTAGTTTTCCACTTGCCTATTTTATGCTATAACTTATTACACTACTTAAGTTTATGACTAATGATCAATTGTGGCAATCAACACTTGGTGAATTAGAGCTATTAATCAGTAAAGCTAATTTCACCACTTGGTTTAAAAACACTTACATTGATTCTTGTAAGGATGGTCATATTGTCATAGCCGTACCCAATGCTTTTACTAAAGCCTGGCTAGAAAAAAAATACCACGACTTTATTTTAAAAGCCCTCAACAATATCACCAATCAATCTGTTAAACAAATTGCCTACCAAGTTAATATTAATAAAGCACGTGTAAATTATTACAATTCAGCAGCACCTTCTGTAGCAACTTTTAATCAAGAACAACCAGTTAATAATATTGGCTTGAGCCCTAACTATACTTTTGATAGTTTTATTGTTGGTAAAAACAATGAGTTGGCACGTGCCGCAGCACTAGCAGTTACTCAATCGCTCGGACAAACTTACAATCCACTTTTTCTTTATGGTGGGGCAGGTTTGGGTAAAACTCACTTATTACAAGCCATTGGCCATGAAATAGTAAAAAGCGATCCCAATAAAAAAGTATCGTATATAACCTGCGAAAAATTTACAAATGAATTTATTGAAGCAATTAGTAAGGGCACTATGGAAAAATTTAAAAACCGATATCGTAGCGTGGATGCTTTATTAGTCGACGATGTTCAATTCTTAGCTGGCAAAGAGGGTACGCAGGAAGAATTTTTTCATACTTTTAATAATCTTCATCAAGCCAATAAACAAATAGTGATAACCTCTGACCGCCCACCTAAAGCCATTCCTACTCTGGAGCATCGTTTAGTTTCACGTTTTGAATGGGGTATGCTGGCTGATATTTTAAGTCCGGATTTAGAAACCAGAACAGCAATTTTAGAAGCTAAATGTAAAGAAAAAAACTGCGTTCTCAATGGACAAATTATTAATTATTTAGCTACCACTATACAAAACAATGTTAGGGAATTGGAGGGTGCTTTAAATAAAATAATTGCCTATCATCAATTAAATAATCAGCCGTCCACCCTAGACTCAGTCAAAAGCATTTTACAAACCAACAGCCAACACGAACGAGGTCAGGCCCTAACCACAAAAAAAATAATTAACGTGGTATCTAGATATTATGACGTTAAGATAGAGGATTTATTGGGCGCAAGTAGGAAAAAACAGTTAGTAACCCCACGCCAAATAGCTATGTATTTAATGAGAAACGAAATTAAAGCCTCGTACCCAACCATTGGTCAAGAATTAGGTAATCGCGACCACACCACTGCTATGCATGCTTATATTAAAATTTCTGCAGCTTTAAATAATGATGGTACTATTCAACAAGATATCCACCTAATTCACCAGCAACTTTATAATAATTAGAAATTTTTTATTACACCCACCTTATCCCTACTATACCCCAACACTATACGCAGACTAATCACAGGTATAAATTACTATTTTATCAACCAATACAACCTTTTCTTTATTTAATTAATTTTTTCCACTTTATCTACTACTATGAAAATATCATGTACTAAAGAAAATTTATATAAAGGCTTGTTGATAACTGGCTATGTCACTGGGCGAAACACCACGTTACCTATTTTAAATAATGTTTTATTAAAAACTGAAGGCGGTGCGTTAACTATCTCATCCACTAATTTAGAAGTAGGTGTTGTAACTATTGTTCGTGGTAAGGTTGGTGTTGAGGGGTCTATTACTATACAAGGAAAACTTTTTACCGAATTAGTGGCGTTATTGCCCAATGACCGTGTTGATTTAGAGCTTGATAATTTAGATTTAAAAATTAGTTGCGCTGGACATCAAACAGTTATCCATGGATTAACAGCTGAGGATTTTCCCGTGATTCCTGAAGTTGCAGCTAAAGGTAATGTGGTGGTAGATAGTCAAGATTTAGCTGAAGCTTTGAATCAAGTGTTGATAGCGGTTAACCCCCAAGAAGCGCGCCCCGAGATCTCTGGGGTATTGATTAATATGGTTAATGATAAAAAATTAGCACTAGTCGCAACCGACAGTTATCGCTTAGCTGAAAAAATAATTTTGATTAGTAAAGGGCAATTAGGGGCAGGGCAATTAATTATACCAGTAAGGACAGTACAGCAATTAGTTCGTATTCTTAATACTCACGAAGAAACTAAAGAAGTGGAAATACGAGTAGGAGACAATCAAGTGATGTGGCAAATAGGTGAAAGTAAAATAGTCTCACGTATCATCACTGCCCAGTTTCCAGATTATCAACAGATCATACCTAAAACATTTAATAGTGAATTATTAGTAGATCGCACTTCTTTACTCCAAGCAGTAAAAAGCGCGAGTTTATTTACTCGAGCAGGTATTAATGATGTAAGATTGCAAACAGAACCATCAACCAAAAAACTATTAGTTTCCTCAGCCAATAGTCAACTAGGTGAAGATAGTTCTACTTTAACATTAATTAAAGCTACGGGTAGTAATAATGAAATTGTTTTTAATTACCGTTATTTAATTGATGGGTTAAATGCTATTTCTGGCAAGGAAGTGCAACTGGCGATTGTTGATACTAATAATCCTGGATTATTAAAACCAGCATCTGGTGATGATTACAGCTACATAATTATGCCAATTAGGCAGTAAGCAAGATGTTGGTCCGTCCTCACTTACTTATCCATTAGGTGAATGAGTTTATTCTACTATTATGGTAATAGGTTTAGTGGTTTTAGTAATACCGTTTGTATCACGTAGCACTAAAAATAAAGTATAGTTACCTACTTCGGCAGGTTGCCAACTAAGATTTACTTCATTTTTTAATTGGTCAACAAACCCTAACCAAATTGACGCGCCTTGGTCTTTTTTATAATAAGCGTCAATTTTCTCTAATAACTCAGGGTGGTCTAAAGATAATTTCAACTCAATTGGCGATTGGTCAAACGATATTTGCGTACCATCTTTAGGACTCAACCAATTGATATGATAAGGTGAAGGCAATGGGGTTACTAATAGATTAAAAGTAGATTGGCTTTCTGCCATATTATCAACGTCGTCATAAGCACGGCCAGTTAAAGTATGAAAACCATTATCCCAATCATCTGTAATAGAAAAAGTAAAAGAAAAAGGGGATTGCTTGCTTTCACCAATTAATTGATTGTCTAATAAGTATTCAACGCGCCTAACGCCTCGACGCGCAGAGGTATTTACTGATAAGGTTACTGGATTGCTGGTTATGGTGTCATTATTACGTGGGTTGGTAAGAGATAATTCGGGTCGGTTAGCGGCAATATGAACATCGTCGTATTCAGTAGGCGGTTGTTCGTTAGAAAAGCCTTGTTCTTCGGTCCAACGCGTTACCGCTTCTTCCCAATTAGTATATTGCGGATCAGTAAAAGGATTAAATTCATTATTACTTAATGGATTATTTTTATCTAAATAATGTAAAATAGTATGATATTGGCGAAAGCGGCGGCGTTCAATAAAAGTTGAAGGAGTCAATTCGGTTGCGAGTTTCCCAGAAGCCCTATCAATTAATACATCACCACCAGTTAGTTGGCCATTTAACATTAGTTTATCAACCAGACGCTCTTCTGGTGCGGTAAATTCTTCAACTGGTTTACCTTTTAACAATTTTTGCATAAAATTAAGCCAAATCGGCGCTGCCACCACCGAACCATCCGCGCCACGTTTCATTTCACTGTTATCACTATTCCCCACCCAAACACCAGCCGCTACTCCCGGGGTATAACCAATAGTCCAAGCGTCACGATAATCATTAGTGGTTCCGGTTTTTGCAGCTGCTGGCCGGTCGCCCAAAGTTAAATAGTTATTAGCGCCAAAAATATATTCTCGCGCACTATTATCAGCCAGTATGTCAGTCACTTCGTTCGCGATTTGTTGTTCTAGTATTTTTTTTGTTTTCGGTTCCTTATATTCTTCCAAGATTTTACCAGTGGCATCCTCTATTTTTAAAATGCTACTGGTTGGTTTAAATTGGCCTTGACGTGCCAGGGTGGCATAAGCGTTAACATGCTCTAACAATTTAATTTCGGCCCCACCCAATACTAGCGATAGACCAAAGCGGCTACGCTCTGTCAAGGTCGTATATCCTAACTGTTTTGCCAAATCAAGCACATGGTCAATGCCGGTCAGGTATAACAATTTAACAGCTGGTATATTTAAAGAGCCTGCTAAGGCTTGCCGTAAGGTTACTGGCCCACGTTCTTTGGAGTCGTAATTATGGGGAGTATAGTCTTTGGTGTCTGTTTTAAACCTAGTAACTACATCAAAAAGCAGGGTATTGGTGGGGTAACCCTTGTCAAAAGCAGCGGCATAAACAAAGGGTTTAAAAGAGGAGCCAGGTTGACGGGGCCGCGTCGCTACATTCACTTGGCCGGAAATGTCATCATTAAAAAAATCACGTGAACCAACCATAGCTATGATTTGACCGGTTGATATATCTATTGCTGTCAACGACGCATTGCCAGCATTAAAAGATTCGTTTTTTTCTTCGCTTTCAGCAATAGCTTCTTCGGCTGCTTTCTGTGCTTCTAAATCTAGTGTAGTGATGATTTTTAAGCCGCCTTGCTCCACTTGGCGTTCACCATAATTATCTGCCACTTGTTCTTTGATATAAAAGACAAAGTGGGGGGCAATAATATTTTCCTGTCTAGTAATAAAATTTAGTTCCTCGGCAATAGCTTGGTCAGCAGCAGCCTGGTCAATATATCCTCCTTCTACCATTTGGTTCAGAATAAATTGTTGACGACCAATTAGTTCGTCTTTATGAATTCCCCAAGGCGAATAATAGCTCGGTGCCTTAGGAAGAGCTGCTAGGATAGCGGCTTCAGCCAAATTTATATCTTTAACTCCTTTGCCAAAAAAAAGGTGAGCAGCGGCTTCGGCACCATAGGCATTAGAACCATAAGGAATTTCATTAAAATATAGTTTTAGAATCTCGTCCTTAGAGAATTTTTGTTCAATCTGGTAGGCTAAAATTATTTCTTTGATTTTTCTTGAATATTTTTTTTCTCCCCCAACAATCGCATTTTTAATAAATTGTTGAGTAATAGTTGAACCGCCCTGTGCCTTGCCGCCTCGGATTAGATTAACCAACAACGAACGCACCATCGAGGTAAATTTAAAACCTTGATGAGTGTAAAAATTTCTGTCCTCAGCTACTAAAGTAGCTTGCTTAAGATGTTCAGGAATATTGCTTAACTCCACACTAGTGCGGCGTTCTTCACCATGAATATCAAACAGGACTGTTTCGCCAGTACGGTCATAGATTTTAGTACTTTGCGGGATGATGCGATGAGCAATACCTTCGGGAGTTGGTAAATCTCTAGCAACCCAAAGAAAGACCACTATTACCGTTACGGCGCCCACGGCTAACAAAATAAAGAATAGTCGCCAAAGCCAACCGCTGCGATTTTTTTTACTAGCACGGAAAACTAATCGGCGTGAGTGCCAACTAACATCCCGGCGAGGTGAAAAAACTCTTCTTTTCATATTAGAGCTTATTCAATTATAGCAAGCTGCGTGCTACAATGAAAACAACTATGACTAAAGTTAATAACGACCCAGTTAAGATAAAGCAACTATTAACTCGCAATGTTGAGCAAGTGTTTGTGGCTAAGCACTTAAAAAATAGACTATTGAAAGGCGAGCGGCTTAGGGTAAAATTAGGTTTTGATCCGACCGGTCCTAAACTTCATCTTGGTAGAGCGGTGACATTATGGAAGCTAAGAGAGTTTCAGGAATTGGGACATCAAATCGTTTTAATTATTGGCGACTTTACTGCCTTAGTGGGTGACCCTTCGGATAAATTAGCTAAGCGGCCGCTGTTAACAGTGGACCAAGTACGCACCAACTTAAAAGATTATAAAAAGCAGCTGGGGCTAATTTTGGATTTAAACCAAGTGGAGTGGCGCTATAACAGTGAGTGGCTTCAAGCCATGACTTTTATGGAAGTGGCTCGGCTGGCGGAATCCTTTAGTGTGCAGCAAATGCTAGCACGCCGTAATTTTAAGGAACGCTATAGTAAAGGAGTAGAGATAAGTTTGCGAGAATTTCTTTATCCGTTAATGCAAGGTTTTGATTCAGCGGCAGTAAGGAGCGATGTGGAAGTAGGGGGCACTGATCAATTGTTTAATTTGCACGCTGGCAGAGTGGTGCAGGAATTATATAAACAGCCGCCACAGGATATTATTACTTTCAGCATGTTAGAAGGAACGGATGGGCGCAAAATGTCTACCAGTTGGGGCAATGTTATTAATATTATTGATTCCCCACTTGAGATGTATGGTAAGGTAATGTCGTTAACTGATAAATTAATCATAAAATATTTTCAGTTAGCCACCCAGGTAGCTGATGAAGAAATTAAAGCAATTGAGAAAAGTTTAAAGCAGGTGGCGAATCCACGTGATAGCAAGGCGCGTTTAGCTTATGAAATTGTGGCTTTGTATCATAGCGTCACCCAGGCACGACAAGTAGCTAAAGAATTTGATTTGATTCATCGTAGCAAAGAAACCCCACAGCATCTTCCTAAAGGCAAAATTCCGATTGGTACCAAATCATTGTCAGTGATTGAGTTATTAGTATTGTTAAAATTAGCAACTAGTAAAGGTGAGGCGCGGCGTTTGCTAGTGCAAGGAGGAGTTAAAATAAATAAAGTCAAGGTTTCTGATTGGCAAAAAATCATCAACCCCAAGCCGGGAATGATTATACAAGTTGGTAGTCGTCGTTTTGTAGAACTAGCTTAAATTTGGTTATTAACCAGTACTCAAAGGTAGGGCTTTTTTATTAATTAATCTAACTTCCATGATTGACTGGGAGATTATAGTTTGTTAGTCTGGTAATCACTTAGATAATGTCTAATACTCATTCCACTAAACAAAAAATATATATTATTATATTACGTTTAAGCTTACATACTTTGACAGCTCGTAAGTTAGTTGTTCGTTGGCTCAGTAAGGCGTTTAGTAGTTTGGGACGCGGACCAAAATTACTTGGGCGCTGGTCATGGTTAGTGTTAGTAGTGAAGCCTTATCAGTTAATACTTTCTACGCGTAGTGCGCGACGCCAATTTTGTCAAACTCTTCTGCCCCAGCGATTAAACCAGCAACAATGGTTGCCAATGATAATAGTGTTAACAGTTGCAGTATTTGTCATAGTAAATAATGTTAGTATCAGACAAGTTAATGCCGGAGATTTTGGTCAGAACAGTTTATTAAATTCTTTAATCGAAGAGGATTTGGAGATTATTATTGAAGAATCTGTTTTACCCCCTTTAACTAACAATGAAATAGCATCGCCGATCTTGCGTTCTGAAGGTGAAATTTTAGATTTAACCAATGAAGACATAACAGCCACCATTGATGAGGGAAGTACCTTAATCAAACCACATCTGGTTACCACCGAGCGAGGCATTAGACAAGATCCAGAGCAATATATAGTGAAAGATGGCGATACTTTATCGTCCATTGCTGCTGAATTTGGAGTTTCCTTAGCTACCCTACTGTGGGAGAATCGATTATCTAATTATAGTGTTTTGCGGATAGGGCAAAAGCTTACTGTGCTACCTACTAGTGGTGTCTCTCACAGAGTAGCTAAGGGAGATACTTTATCTGGTATTGCTAGTCGCTATGGGGTGGAGGTAGATAAAATTAGCGAATTTAATAATTTAGCTGATAATAAGTTAACAGTGGGGCAAATTATAGTGATTCCTGGCGGTAAGCCCTATGTTCCACCCACACCTAAAACAACTAGCAGTTCATTGCTTACTAGTATTGCACCTAATTTAAGTAGTAACACTAAGCTTTTGTGGCCAACTGTAACCCGTAGAATTTCCCAGTACTTTTCTTGGCGGCACGGTGGAGTTGATTTGGCTAATGCTTATGGCATTCCTATTTATGCGGCTGAGGATGGGGTAGTACAAACCTCAGGTTGGAATCGGGGCGGTTATGGTAACTATATAATTATTGATCATGGGCAGGGTTTGAAAACTTTGTATGGCCATAATACCAAAAATTTAGTATCAGCAGGTGACCGGGTAGCCCGGGGCCAACAAATTGCTACCATGGGTTCAACTGGTCGTTCCACTGGCCCTCACCTACATTTTGAAGTGTATGTTAATGGGCAACGCGTAAATCCCCTTAATTATATTAAGTAACAGGCAAGATGAAAATAACTAAATTAGGGCACTGTTGTTTAGTGGTAGAAGAGGGTAGTTTAAAGATTTTAACCGATCCCGGAGATTACACCATGGCTCAAAATCAGGTAACGGGCATTGATGTAATTTTAATTACTCATGAACACCCCGATCACCTGCATACGGAGTCATTAAAGACGGTCTTAATCAATAATCCATCAGCATTAGTTTTTACTAATAAAGGTGTGGGTAGAATTTTAGGACAAGAGCAGATCACTTATCAATTATTAGAACATAAACAAAACCAAACTGTGAAAGGCGTGGTCATAAAAGGATGGGGAGAGAAGCATACTCCGATTTATCATATTGTTCCTCAAGTTATTAATACTAGTTATTTCATTGCCGATAGATTATTTTATCCTGGCGATACTTTTTACCAACCGCCTAAACCAGTAGAAGTTCTCGCTTTGCCAGTGGCCGGTCCTTGGATGAAAATAGCTGAGACTTTAGATTATGCTAAAGTGATTAAGCCAAAAGTTTGTTTTCCTATACATGATGGTATGTTAAAGCATTGGGGGTCGGCTCATAAATTGCCGCCAAAAGTCTTATCGCCATTGGGAGTGAAATTTTTCGATTTAGAATCAGTGGCTCAATTTGAAGTATAAAATTTACTATTATTAAGTAGCGCCTTGGCGCTTGATTGTGGTAAAGTTTAGTTATGAAGCGCTCCAATAAAACTATCGTGCTAGGAAGCGATCACGGTGGCTTTCAGCTTAAACAAAAAATTAAGCTATGGTTGGAGAATACCAATTATGCGGTTATTGATATGGGGAGTTATCGTCGGCTGGCGGATGATGATTATCCGCTTTTTGCTTTACTAACTGCCAGGAGGGTAGCGCAAGCGAAAAATGGTTCGGCTCTCGGTATTTTATTTTGCCGATCAGGCGGCGGTATGACCATAGTCGCCAATAAAGTAAAAGGGATAAGAGCAGTGGAAGCATTTACTCCTCAAATGGCACGCTATGCTCGGCAACATAATCATTCTAATATTTTAACTTTAGGGCAGGATTTTTTGTCTGATTCGCAAATTAAAGCAGTAATTCAGACTTGGCTTAAGACCGAAACAAGTAAACACTCGCGGCATCAACGTCGCTTGCGCCAGATTGAACGGGCAGAACATGGGCAAATTGAAGTAACGCCAGGTATTTTAGAAAAATCTTTAGCACAAGTTAAAAAGCGTATTAACTCCGTTGCTAATTATACGTCATGGCTGCATATTGATTTAGCTGATAACACTTTAGTGCCCAATACGACTTTTCTAAACTTGGCTCAAATGTCACAATTAAAAATTAAAGCAAAAAAGGAACTGCATTTAATGGTGACTAAACCTTTATTGTATCTTAAGCCAGCTTTGGCAGGTGGATTTATAAGAGTAATTGTTCAGCTAGAAACCAAAAATTTACCCCTCACTATTAAGCGGATAAAAAAATTAAAATTACAAATTGGGTTAGCAATTAATATTAATACACCCGTAACTCGTGTTAAAAAATATCTGCGGCAGGTTGATCTAGTGCTGGTAATGGGGGTTAAAGCTGGTTTTGCTGCACAGCAATTTAGATCTGAAGCTTTAAATAAAGTAGTTAAATTAAAAGAATGGCGACCAAGCTTGACAGTGGTAGTTGATGGTGGGGTAAATCCAGTAACAGTAGTAGCAGTGGCAGCGGCAGGCGCCGATCGTGTTATAGCCAATAGTGCTATTTTTTCTCAAGACAACAAGAAAAAAGCATTAGAACAGTTAAGTAATTATGGTAGAAATTAACTTAGAAAAACTAAGTCGCTTAGCGCGTTACTATAGTTTAGTATCCACTACTGCTGCTCAATCAGGTCACCTTAGTTCATGCTTGTCTTCGGCTGATCTGATGGTTGGCCTTTGTTTTGGTGGCTTTTTTAAATATCGGGTTAATCAACCAGGATACAATAATAATGACCGACTAATTTTTTCTAAAGGACATGCTGCCCCTTTGTTTTATTCTTTATGGGCGTTGTCTGGAGTTTTAACACTAAAGCAATTAAAAAAACTAAGACAGTTTAACAGTCCTTTGGAAGGACATCCCACTATGACCTTTCCTTATACCGAAGCAGCTACTGGTTCTTTAGGGCAAGGGTTATCTATTGGTTTAGGTATGGCTTTATCTGCTAAATACTTAACTAATCTTTCATACAGAACTTATGTTTTATTAGGTGACAGTGAAATGAGTGAGGGCTCGGTTTGGGAGGCTCTTCAGCTAGCGAGTTACTATAAGCTTTGTAATTTAGTGGCAATTATTGATGTAAATCGTCTGGGTCAGCGTGGGCCAACTATGTATGGGTATAATCTAAAGGCCTACCAAAGACGGCTAACTGTTTTAGGGTGGAGAAATGTGGTTATTGATGGTCATTCTTGGCCCGAGATACTTAAAGCTTATAAATTAGCTTTAAAAAATACTAATCGCCCTTTTGCCATTATTGCTCGCACTGTAAAAGGCAGAGGTATAAAGTTAATTGAGAATAAACTAGGATGGCATGGCAGGGCTTTGAAACCGGCAGAATTTAAAAAGGCTGTTAAGGATTTAGGCGCGCTGGATTTTAAAGTGCGCGGACAGGTTAGTGAACCAAATCAGCGCGTATTGCCGTCTTTAAATAAAAAACCAATAGCGGCACCAAAATATAAACTTGGTGACTTAGTAGCTACCCGAGAAGCTTATGGCAGTGCTTTGGTAAGAATATATCCACAATGGCCACAAATAGCTGCACTTGATGCTGAGGTTAGTAATTCAACTAATGCACAAATTTTTGCTAAAAAATATCCTAAGAGATTTTTAGAAATGTTTATTGCTGAGCAAAATATGGTTGGCGCCGCAGTGGGCTTAGCACGTGTTGGCCAAATTCCTTTTGTTTCAACCTTTTCTGCTTTTTTTACCAGAGCCTTTGATCAGATTAGAATGAGCCAGTATGCTGACGCCGATATTAAATTCGTGGGCTCGCATGCCGGCGTATCAATTGGCGCTGATGGACCTTCGCAAATGGGGTTAGAAGATTTGGCAATGTTCCGCACATTGCCTGAAGCCAAAATATTTTATCCAGCCGATGCTGTCTCTTGCGAACGATTGGTAGAGTTAGCGGCCAGCACTCGCGGCCTAGTTTATATTCGCACCACCCGAGGCAAAACTAAAGTTTTGTATCAATCAACAGAAAAATTTATACTTGGTGGAAGTAAGGTGGTGCGACAATCTAATAAAGATGTTGGTACAATTGTGTCTGCTGGCGTAACATTATATCAGGCACTTGATGCAGCAGATCAACTTAAAAAGAAAGGCGTCGTGGTGAGGGTAGTGGATTTGTATAGCATTCAGCCGTTAGATAAAAAAACATTACTAAAATGTGCCAAGCAAACTAAATTTATTTTAACAGTAGAAGATCACCGTCCCGCTGGCGGCTTGGGTGAGGCAGTAGCAGCTGCCTTGGGGCCATATAAAATAAAAATCGTGTCGCTAGCAGTTTGGAAGCAACCAAAAAGCGGCACCCCGCAGCAATTATTAGATTACGAAAATATTGGAACTAAGGCTATTTTGAAAGCAGTTACTAAGCTGGCCAGCAAATAGTTAAACTTGAATAGCTCGGGGACGGTACTGTAGTGCTTCAGCTAAATGCTCTATGGCAATAGTGTCCTCGTCCGCCAGGTCGGCAATAGTGCGAGCCACTTTAATCATGCGGTGGTATACTCGAGCGGATAAATGGAATTTATTTACCGCCTGGCGTAGTAATTCTAGAGCAGGGTCAGTTAGTTGTCCGAATTCTTTAATACCTTTTAAGTCCATTTCCGAATTGATTTGGTAATCGTATTTACTAAAACGTTGATGTTGTTTGAGTCGGGCTTGGAATACTCGTTGTTGCGCTATTCGTGAAGGTTCGCTGTTACCACTAGTAAGTTTATCAAAAGGCACGCGCGGTACCTCTACATGTAAATCAAAGCGGTCAAGGAGCGGGCCTGACAGTTTTCGTTGGTAACGCCAAATAATAGAAGGTGTACAGGTACAGGCTTTTTCCGGATCACCAGCAAATCCACAAGGACAGGGATTCATGGCAGCCACTAAAGTAAATTTTGCCGGGAAGGAAACACTTCCCGCTGCTCGCGAAACTATAATACGCCCCGCTTCTAATGGTTGGCGCAAATTTTCTAGTACTGATCGGGAAAATTCAGCAATTTCGTCTAAAAATAATACACCACGATGAGCTAAAGAGATTTCTCCGGGGCGGGGATTAGAACCACCTCCCACTAAAGCAATATCAGAAGCAGTATGGTGAGGAGTACGAATTGGCCTGTTCACTTTAGCGACTTCGCCCGGTTTAAGTAATCCAGTAACACTATAGATTTCCGTTACTTCTAAAACTTCTTCTCGCGATAGTGGCGGGAGTATCCCAGCCAAAGCTTTGGCTAACAAGGTTTTTCCAGTACCTGGTGGTCCAGAAAATAATATATTGTGGCCTCCGGCGGCAGCAATTTCTAAAGCTCGCTTGGCTTGTTCTTGTCCTTTAATGTCAGCTAGATCAGTAACATTCTCGGTAAAGTGAGATGGTAAGTTAGTTTTGTTTTGCGGAGTTAGTAATTGTTGATTAGTTAGGTGGGCTAAAAGATCAGACAAACTGTCTATCGCATAGACACTTACCCCTTCTACCAAAGCTGCTTCTGCGGCATTAGCTTTTGGTACATACAGATCCCGGAAATTGCTTTGTTGGCACGATCGGGCAACTGCCAGAGCGCCGGGAATAGGACGTAGTTTACCATCGAGCGATAATTCCCCTAAGAACAAGCTATTATTTAGAGTGCTGGCCGGCGCCAGTTGCCCTGACGCAACTAATAAAGCAATAGCGATTGGTAAGTCATAGGCCGAGCCCTCTTTTTTAAGATCCGCGGGAGCTAAATTTACTGTTACTTTGTTGCGCGGAAAGGACAGCCCGGAATTTTTTAAAGCAGAGCGCACCCTTTCTCGTGCTTCTTCCACTGCTTTATCAGGTAAACCAACAATAAAGATACCAGGCAACTGTGATGATAAATCAGCTTCTACTTCAACAATCGAGCTGGCTAAACCGATAATAGCGGCAGTAAAAACTTTAGCTGGCATAAATCCCCTTTTTGGCTAACTTTAGCAATAGAATTAGGCCAATTAGTAAATATAAATCAGCCAGATTGAATACTGGAAAAATCCAAAGATGAATAAAATCAATTACCCGCCCCCCAGTCAAACGATCGTAAAAATTACTAATACCGCCAATCATTAAAAAAGACGCAGCTACCACTAGGCGCTCTTGCTGTTTATTAAAAGCTTGCATTATTAAATGGGCAACTATAATTAAGGCGAGGAAGCTAATTAGTAATATTAGCCAAGCTGGTAATGGTAAACCAAATACCAAATTAGTATTAGGTTGATAACTGAAATAAAAAAATCCCTCACTAGCAGGGTTTAATAATATTACTAATTCTTTAGTTATTCGATCAATAATAAACAAAACAAAAATTATTACTAACCAAATAAAGTAGTTTTTGGGCAACATTATTTTTTGGCCAATTGCTTGCTTTTACAACTTATACAAGAGCCAGATTCTGGCCGCGCTCGTAGACGCCCTTCACTAATTTCTTGATTACAGTATTTACAAATACCATAGGATTCCTTTTTGATCCTAACCAAGGCTTGCTTCACATCAGTTAAATTTCGTTCTAGGGTTTTTTCTAAAGATAGGTTATCAGTGAAGGTAGCAACCTCGGCAGCATTTTCGTCTTCTTTATCACCATACTGGGGGAAGGAAGTTGCAAAGCCGCCATGCGTTTTAGCACTACTATCAGCAAAACCTTTCAATTCCTCCTCTAACTTTTTTTTCTGCTGTTCTAATACTTTTTTTAGTTCTTGTATCAGTTTCTTATTCATAAATATTCTGATAAAAACCAAAACCTAAAATAAAACTCTAAAAAAGAGGGACGCCTCGATTATAGCATAGTTTGGGCTGTCAAACAATTTTGTCCTTGCGGCAGTTAATACACATTTTTAATAAACAAAAAGCGGGGCGATGAACGCCCCGCTATGTTAAGCAAATTGAATTATTGAGCGCATCGCCCCGTTATACGGCGTTTGCGCTACCTTCTTAATCTTCCGATTCAGGGAAAATTAGGAAAGAATGTATCCTCAAACACCTTAGGGGCGTAATCCTCACCTAGTTGTTAAACTACTAATCACGCGTTGTTCCCTACCATTCCTATGGTCGGAACACAAGTAAATATTGTATCCCGCCTTTTTGTTTTTGTTTCTACTGTTAGGTTGGTCTTAAGTGAGGGTCAGACCATACTGACAATAGAACAGTAGAGAAAGGGGTTTGGGCCAAATGGTTAATAAATTTTTTAGCCCACACCCTTTTATCTACTAGCAAATTTCATCCTTTTTAAATATCCACATCTTAGTCAATTACAATATATCATATTTTTGAAATCTAGTCAATATACTGTTTTTGGCTTAAATAAAGCAAAAAAATAAGTATGTAGCTGAACACTGCATGTGCTCACTATATTAGTTTTAGACAAATTATCCACAGTTAATCATCTTTTTGGAACTTCGGCCCTATGAATAATGGTGTTCAATAGTCTATTTACAAACTATCAAGTTAAATAAAAATCTGTTTTAGCTAATGGTGGAAACGATTGACTCCAGATCTAGGTGGTCTAGAGTTGTTGCGGCGAAAGTCTTGTCTACGAGCTGGTCTCTCAAAATTGTTATTAGATTCTTCTAAACCTTGGGGACGTGGTAAAGTTTGTTTATGTGATAGATTGATTCTACCTTGCTCATCAATTTCAATTACTTTAACTGGAATGATGTCACCAATCTTTACTACATCTTCAACCCGATCTACTCTATGCCAAGCCAGCTCCGAGATATGAACTAATCCTTCTTGTTTGGGTAATACTTCCACAAAAGCGCCAAAATTCATTAAACGCGTTACTTTGCCCTGAAACACTTCACCCACTACTACTTCACGAGTAAGATTTTTAATCCATTCTACCGCTTTAGTCGCCGCTTCGGGGTTGACGGCTGTTACCATTACCAAGCCGTCATCCTCAATATCAATCTGAACATTAGTAGCGTCAATAATTTCATTAATTACCTTACCACCCGGACCAATAACCGAGCGGATTTTATCTGGTGGAATACGGAAAGAAGTAATGCGCGGCGCATAAGGGGAAAGATCGGCTCGCGGTTCGGCAATAGCTTGAGTCATAGTTTTTAAAATTTCTAAGCGCGTTTCTTTGGCTTGGGTAATTGCCTCATTCAGAATTTTTATGGAAAGACCTCCTAGTTTAATATCTAATTGGATAGCAGTGATACCTTTGTTGGTACCGGCGATTTTAAAATCCATATCACCGGCGTGGTCTTCAATACCTTGAATGTCTGTAAGTATAGTGTAGTGTGATTTATCCTGAGGATCTGTTAGCAAGCCCATTGCCACTCCAGCTACGGCACGAGCAATAGGAACACCAGCGTCCATCAGCGCCAAACTGGATCCACAAATTGATGCTTGCGATGAAGAACCATTAGAGGATAAAACTTCTGAAACTACTCGGATGGTATAAGGAAATTGTTCTTTATCAGGCAGTACTGGTAGTAAGGCTTTTTCTGCTAATGCCCCATGCCCAATTTCTCGGCGGCCAGGCGAGCGAACTGGTGCTACCTCTCCCACTGAAAATCCGGGAAAATTATAATGGTGCATATAACGTTTTTTACCCTCTTCTTCCATACCATCTAATGTTTGCTCAGCCGAAGGCGAGGCGAGTGTAACTATTGATAATATTTGTGTTTCACCACGTTGAAATAGACCAGAGCCGTGAGTACGAGGCAATATACCAACCGCCGCCTCTATGGGCCGTAATTCATTAGGTTTACGCCCGTCTACCCTAACTTTTTTATTTAGGACTAGTTGTCGCGCTTCGGAATCTAAAGTTTCTTCAAAGAATTTAAGGCCCTGCGTCCGTTCCTCTTTAGATACTTTATTATCTTGCTTTAAGACCTTATCTAATTCTTGTTTGATGCTAGCAATTTTCTGATGATATTCTTGGCGAGTAGTGTTATGGAATAAATCCTTAATTTTAGGATCCAGCACCGCGGTAACTTTTTGTTTTAGCTTTGCCATAGTTTCAGTATCAATCTCTTCGTTAGTTGTTATTTTAGTAGTGCCAACCTTTTTAATAATTTCTTGTAGGAAGGGCGCCATCGTACTTAAATATTTGTGACCAAATTCAATTGCTTCACTCACAGTTTTTTCATCAGTTTCTTTAGCTTGCCCCTCAATCATTACTACTTCTGTTGGGGTACCAGTTATTACTAGATCTAAATCACTTTTAGATCTTGCTTCGTAAGAAGGATTTAACACCCATTCATTATTAATACGACCAACTCTAATAGCGGCAATCGGACCATTCCAAGGTACGGCAGAAATTCCTAGCGCCAAGGACGCAGCCAAGAGCGAAGGGATGTCGGGGTCATTTTCATGATCAACTGACAAAACAGTAACAATCACTTGTACGTCTTTGCGTTCAGTATCACGAAAGAGAGGTCTGATCGAACGATCAATCATACGCGCTGTTAGGATTGCTTCGTCAGTAGGACGCCCTTCACGTTTAATAAAACGCGAACCTTTAATTTTACCAGCCGCGTATAAGCGCTCCTCATAATCTACAAGCAAAGGGAAATAATCAATTCCCTCACGTGGCTCTGGAGCTTGTACTACTGTAGCCAAAACTTCCGTATCACCATATTGTACGGTACAACTGCCATGCGCTTGATTAGCTAACTTGCCAGTCTCTATCGTTAGCTTTTTACCAGCCACCTCCAGGCTGAAGTTTTTTACTTCTGACATATGTTATTCTTTCTGATTGTTTTGCCAGCTTCGATGGAGGTGTTATTTGAGAAGAGCTTAATTCTTTAGGCTTAAGCAAGAATTAACTTCTCATCAAACAACACATATACCAACAAACGACAATAACAAAATTAAAACTTAATTATTTAATTTTGGTTAATAAAAATTTTCTCGGATTAGTAGAAAGGTCAAAAAAATCGTCAGCGGCTTCAACTAATTTAGCAGAAGTGGTTTTACCAAAAGCTACCACTTCAACTCGTTGACCTAAAAATTGTAAATATTGAACTAAGGGCACGTAGTCACCATCGCCGGTTACCAATACTATTACATCCAATTTGGGAGCCATTGAGATAGCATCGATTGCCAAGCCCACATCCCAATCGCCTTTTTTGGCCCCACCCCAAAATACTTGCAGATCTTTCATTTTAAGTTCAAATCCCTGTTTGTCTAAAGCTTCAAAAAATTTCGTTTCCTCGGGCGCTTCGGCTCTTACGACATAGGCAATGGCGCGAATTAATTTTCTAGTGGCTACTGATAAACTCAAAATGGCACCAAAGTTAACTTTAGTGTTATATAAGTTGCGTCCGGAATAGTACATGTTTTGTACATCCACAAATACTCCTACTCGTTGGTCCTTGTGTTGCAACATATTATTCCTTTTCCTTAGAGGACTCCTTGTTTTTTTGCTTGGTTGATTTTTCCTCCTCTACTTCTTCTGGTAATGGTTGAGCGACATCAGAGATTTTTATATTCAACTTAAGTTTCTTCACTAACTGTTCAAATTTTTTCTCATCCTCTCGTTTTAAGAATTTAAGTAGTCGTCGGCGTTGTCCTATTTTTTTCAACAAACCACGACGAGAGGAAAAATCTTTTTTATGAGATTTAAGGTGTTCGGTTAACCTGCTAATTTCCTCAGTTAAAATCGCGATCTGCACTTCAGCCGATCCCGTATCTTGCTCATGCGTCTTAAATTTTTTAATGATTTTATCCTTAGTTTGCTTGTCTAGCATAGCTTTTCCTTAATCCGTTTACCGAGTAGGGGGTGGATAGAGCCCAGTAACCCAGCTAAACGAATAATTATTAGTGCCCCAATACTAGCACAGATGGTAATTTTAATCAACCTAGTTGTTCAAAAATTTAATGTGTCGTAAAATATAGATACTATTATGGCCACTTTGCACGACTACATTCATGACTTTTTGGAATATTTAGAAATAGAACTTGGGCGTTCAAAGCTGACAATTCGTAATTATGATTTTTACCTCACACGCTTTTTGGTTTGGTTAAGAACAAGTTTAAAGAAAAAATCAAAACCCCAAGACATTACCGCTGACCAGATTCGCAATTTTCGTTTGTGGTTAAATCGTTTTCAGTCACGAGGGGGACAAGAACTTTCCCACACTACCCAAAATTACCATTTAATTGCCCTACGCTCTTTTCTTAAATATTTACGTAAGCGCGATTTAGTGTCACTCGCACCTGAGAAAATTGAGTTAGCTAAACAACAAGAGCGACAGGTGGAATTTTTGGAGGGATCAGATTTAGAACGATTATTGGAAGCGCCATTTAAAACCAATGAAGCACATATTATTAAATTACGTGATAAAGCTATTTTAGAACTTCTTTTTTCTACTGGTATGCGCGTGTCGGAGTTAGTTAGTTTAAAATGTGATCAAATTAATTTATTAAAAGATGAAATGCCAATAAGAGGTAAAGGCGGCAAAGTGCGTGTAGTTTTTTTATCAACTACTGCCAAGAATCATTTAAAAAAATATTTAGATAAACGTATTGATCTTGATCCAGCTTTATTTATCGGTCACGACAGGGCAGCCAAAGGAAGAGAAAAAGGAAAGTCAGCTTCGCATCCATTATCTACCCGCAGTGTACAGCGAGCAATTGAGTATTATCGTAAAGTAGCAGGTATCACACGAAAAATTACTCCACATACCCTGCGGCACTCCTTTGCCACTGATTTATTATCTTCGGGCGCTGATTTAAGAGCAGTACAAACTTTACTCGGGCATGCCAGTATTACTACTACTCAGGTATATACTCACGTTACTGATAAGCAATTGGGCGAAGTACATAAAGCTTTTCACTCTCGGCGCAGAAAGGGTTAATAATTATTATATTAACTAAGTATTTTTGTTTAACATAACTAATGTTGTTGACTAAAAAAGATTACACAATCATAATCGGTCTTTTTTTACTGGCGCTTTTATTGCGATTACCAAAATTATCATATCCTACTCAAGCTTTATTTGATGAATCTACAGAAGCAACTTTTGCCACTTATATCTTGCACCAACAACCCTACTTTACAGTGCATCCACCCTTATCTTCATTAGTAAATGCAGTATCAGTTAAATCTTATCAACCTTCTTTACAAATTGAGAATACCAGCCAGACCATTAATAAATTTCCTTATCAGACTGCACGTCAATTGAACGCATTTTTAGGAGCGGGATTAGTGATAGCTGTTTATTTAATAGCACGAGCTCTTTCAATGGCGACTTGGCAGGCAGTGATCGCTGCATGGTTGGTAATTTGGGACAATTCTTTGGTAGTATATTCAAGATTAATGTTACCAGAAAATTTGTTACTCTTCTTAGGTTTCGGGGGCCTTGCTTTATTTTTAATAGGAGGGAGCGCAAGATCAAAAAAAATTAGATATCTCTTATTCATCTGCGGAGCCGCGCTGTTGGGCGGCGCTTTGTCGGTAAAATGGATCGCCTTGGGTTTTATAGCAGTTTTAGGTTGGTGGTTATGGCGGCAACAGCGATTACGTGAATTTGCGTTAGCATTGTTATTTATTTTATTTATTCATCTAACAATATGGGTAATCTATTTTGCTTCTATCGGAGGAGTTAACAGTAAGACGCCGATTAGTTTAGGTAAAATTCAGACTGTTTCTGAACGGCTGAAATATCCTCCGGGAAATGATTTGGTAGGTATTGTGCGTTATCTACCAACATTATTTGTAACTATGTTTAAAGCTAACAGTAATTATTCTGAACATGCAAATTCCAGCCAACCTCAACAATGGCTGGTTGGTGAAAAAAAGTTAGGAATATTAGTTGAGAATGACCGTGCAATTATTGTTCAGGGTAATCCAGTAGGTTGGTTTTCTGTTATTATAGCTCTAGTGGTAGCGTTACTTTTGTCCATTCTCTCTTTAACTAATCGTGTATTGCGAGATGATAATCGGACCCTATTACTACTGGCATTTTTTATAAGTTATATACCTTTCTTTTTTATTAATAGAGTATTTTTTATTTATCACTATTTTCCAGCGTTGATATTTGGTTATTTATTAGTGCCTTTAATTTGGCCATCAGTGAAAGATTGGTGTATTAGAAACACTTATTGGCAAAAACGATTACTGCCAGCCTATCTTTATATAGTAGTCATTTCGTTTTTGTTGCTCGCACCAACTACTTATGGGTTAATATTGCCTTGGTAGTTTTCAATTTACTGCTCTATATGCCATTAACCCATTTTGTTTGTAAGTGTGGCGATAGTTGACAAATTATCTTAAAATAGGGATAAGTAGTAGAGTTTAGTTAATTAACTACGGCTAGCCCTCGTAGTTTCCGCCTCCGCTAATTTATTTAAGCTTCGGCGAGGATCCGCCGTAATATTAAAATATGGAGGCGGATAATAGATATCTGCCCGCCATGCCCTGTGCCCTTGTAGTTCAATGGATAGAACCGCGGACTTCTAAGCCGCTGATAGAGGTTCGATTCCTCTCAAGGGCATAGGTGATGGCAGGCGGGGAACTGCGGACTTCTACTTGCCCACCGAAGCCTTAAGCGTAGGCGGGAGCCGCTAATAGAGGTTCGATTCCTCTCGGGGGCAAGTGGAGTGGGGTAAAATAGAATCTCGGATTTCTAAGTCCGCCCGAGGCGGACAGGCCTTCGGGGTACCACTAACATTTATGATTAAAGCAGTAATTTTTGATATTGATGGAGTAGTAATGGATTCATTTCCAGCTAATTTGAATTTTTTTCAGGATTTGATGGAAAAGAACGGTTACCAGCCGCCCACGGCTGAAGAGTATCGCCAGATTTTTCATTACAATTTATACGATGCAATTAAAGTTCTGTCTAAAACTACTAATGAGCAGGAGATAATGAAAATGTGGGAAGAGGGGAGAAGATTAGCGGGGCAATATTACATTCGTTTCTCTACCATGACAATAGGCGCGGCTAAGGCAGTAAAAGCTCTAAGAAAAAAATATAAATTAGGAATTGTAACTAGCCGGGTAGCGGAGACTATGTTCGTTGGCCCTAGTTTAGAGGAACTAAAAAAGTATTTTGGTGCAGCAGTATCTTATCAAGATACAGTTAATCACAAACCGCACCCCGAACCACTTTTATTGGCAGCTAGAAAACTAGAAGTAAGGCCTAATGAGTGTGTTTATATAGGAGATGTGGAAAATGACATTGTCACAGCACGTGCCGCTGATATGAGAGTAATAATTTACTCACATAAAAAGTTTGATAATGCCGACGCCTGCATTTCATCCTTTAAAGAGTTGCCTGAATTAATTAAGACTTTATGAAACTACTTTGGCTGTTAGTAAATTGTAATTCTGTTGCCGAGGCAAAGCGGATTGGTGATATTTCGCTTAGAGCTAGACTAACGGTTTGTTACAATATTTTTCCGCGCCTACTGACGCGTTTCTTTTGGCCACCAAAAACCGGAAAAATAGAAAGAGGCAAGGGTTGTTTGCTGGTTATGGATACTTTACCTAAGCATTTAAAAAAGTTACAAAAATTGGTACAATCAAAACATTCTGACCAAGTGCCCTTTATTGGTACGGTAGAAATATCAAATGTTAATCTCGCTTATTATAAATGGTTTAAAGGAGAATTAAAAAATTAATTTTATCTAAGGAGGATTATGTCCAAAAACAAACCAGCTCAATCTAAAAAAACAGTTATAGTGAAAGTTGCTAAACGTGGAGCCACGAGTAAGAAGCCATTTAAGAAAATTAAAGTTCCGATTGTTACTAAAGACAGAGCCAGTAAGGTGAAAATAGTAAGACCTCAGCAAGTAGCGGCGAGGCTGTCTACTATTAGTTTTTTAGAATACAGTGCTTGGTTTGCTGGTTTATTAGTGATTGTACTTTTAATTGGAACAGTTGTTGTATTAAAAAAAGAAGGTGGCTCATCTCAATTTGGCACTGTTGCTTTAAATAGTAATCTACAATTATTACCCCCTGATGAGGAAGAGCAACAAAAATATGTGTCTGCTTTAACTGGTGAAGCAGTAACTCAGGAAGTGATCGAGCGGAGACCTTTGGCCGTAGTGATTGAAAATTTTCCAAGTGTGCGGCCGCAATCTGGTTTATCTTTTGCCGACCTGGTCTGGGAGGCGCCAACCGAAGGAGGGGTAACAAGATTTTTAGCTATTTTCCAAAAAGGGCTACCTTTAAGAATTGGTCCAGTTAGGAGCGCGCGTTCTTATTTTACTGATTGGGCAAGGGAAGTCAGAGCTTTCTATGCGCACAGCGGCGGTTCAACCGAAGCTTTGTCAGAATTAGCTCGTGGCGTAACGGGATTGCAGGACGCTAATGAATTTGCGCAGGAAAATGCTTTTTGGCGTGAGGAGAAAGAATCGCGACCTCATAATCTTTATACCTCTGCCGAACGGTTTTACGATTATGCTAAAGGGCACGGTTGGAATACTATAGCTTCTTTAGAATCTTGGCCGTATACAGTTTCTGATTCTCCTTCTGTTAATTCCATTGCTACGGCAACTGAAGTAATTATTCCTTATTTTCCTCTAGAGTATGATGTAATGTGGAAATACCAAGAAGCTGCTGGTGTTTATACTAGATTAATGGATGGCAAGGATCATTTGGATCGTACTACGGGCGGCGTGCTACAGGCAAAAAATGTGATAACAATGTTTACTACCATTACTCCGTTACCCGACGACCCGCTGCTTAAAGTTAATATTCAAACAGTAGGTGAAGGCACAGCTTATTTATTTACCGAAGGCAAAGTGTATAAAGGTAGCTGGCAAAGAAAATCTTTAAACAGTAGTACAATATTTATTAATAATCAAAAGCAGCCACTACCATTACAACCTGGTAATAGTTGGATTTCAGTATTAGATAGCAGTTTAGAAAGCGAGCTTGAATATAAATAATAATTATGCTAATATCAGTTGACTCTAAAATTATTAGTTGAGGGATTCAGAGTGGTGGCCATAGCTCAGTGGTAGAGCAGTGGCCTGTGGCGCCACTGATACGGGTTCGATTCCCGTTGGCCACCCCCTTGTATCTCTCTATATTTATACTATAACCATTGGCGGGTTGAATGGAGCCTTTAGCTTGGGTTCAAATCCCAACAGCCACCCAATTAAAAAATAGCTAATTTTAGCTATTTTTTATTACTTTAATTGACATAAAATTAAATTAAAGATAATATTAAACGTTAAACAAAGCTTGTATTTTTACAAAACAATATAAATAAAAGGAGAACTAGAAAATGAAAAAAGAGAAAAAGAAAAAGGTAAAAATGAAAAAAGTTAAGAAAGATTATATTCCAACATGGGACGAGTATTTTATGCAGATAGCATTAACAGCAGCAGAGAGAGCTCATTGTATATGGGCAAATATTGGAGCAGCAATAGCAAGGGTAAGAAAAGAAAAAAAACCTATTATACTTTCAACTGGTTATAATGGTCCAGTAAGAGATGCTCCTCATTGTGATAAAGTTGGATGCAAATGCAGATATGATAATGGTAAAAAGAAAGAGGGTAAAAATTGCATTGGCTCTCATGCTGAAATGAATGCAATTACTAACGCAGCTGATGCTGGTATAAGTATAGCAAATTCTACTTTATTTGTTACTTTATCTCCTTGTCTTGAATGTGCTAAGCATATTGTTAATAGTATCGGTATTAAAAAGGTTGTGTATCTAGAAAAATATTCAAAAGTATTTGGTGAGAAAGAAAAAGAAGCTAATGCAGCCATAAAATTTTTTAAAAAAAGAAATAAAGCATGCAAACGATTTAAAGGTAGGTTAGTAGTTAGAGATAGTAGAGGTAGTTATGAATTAAAACATTTTTAACTAGATGAGAGTGGATATAAATTCACTCTCATTTTTATTTCTAACCAATCAATAGTTCTAAACACATTCACTAACTGACCCCACCAAAAGCGTCAGTGTTTACTGGTATTTTTTGTTATACCCTAGTGAGACATAAGAATTTTTAATTACTTCCACACCACCTAATAAGGATGGTTTTTTAGTTCTTGACAAAATTATTTTTTTGTTATAAGGTTGGCTCGAAATAAAGCTAGTTCATTTCCAACTAAATTACAAATCACTCACATCAACAACATAAGGAGTACTACCTTGAATCCAGTAAAAAAAACAAATATTGAGGCTATAAAAGGCCTTATCCCTGGAACTTTGTGGCAGATGTTTGCCCTTATAAGTTCCATTCCGCGCGAGTCGAAAAACGAAGCTGAAATTGCAGATTTTGTGTTCAATCTTGCTAAAGGACGCTTCGAAGTAAATCGTGACGATAAAAACAACGTAATTGTTTACGTCCCCGCAACACCCGGTTTCGAAGACAGGCCATCAGTCTGCCTCCAGGGGCACCTTGATATGGTGTGTGAAAAGCTCAAAGAGAGCACGCACAATTTCACCAAAGATCCGATTGAGTTCATTTTGAAAGATGTCAAACTCATGGCAAATGGCACCACTCTCGGTGCTGACAATGGCATTGGCATCGCGGCAATGCTGGCAATTATCATGGACAATAATACCATCGAACACGGACCACTGGAACTACTATTCACGACCATGGAAGAGGTCGGCTTCGATGGCGCATCCGCCCTAGATACAAAGATAATCAAAAGTAGATTGATCATCAATCTTGATTCAGAAGAAGAAGGTGAGATTTTCGTTGGTTGTGCTGGCGGTGGTAGGGTGATCGGTACATTCAGTATTACTTATGTACCCTCAGATTCTGGGATGCGGAAGTGTCGTCTCACAATCAAAGACTTAGAGGGTGGACATTCCGGGCTCGAAATCCATCTTGGGCGCGCCAACGCTATCAAGATACTTGGTAGAGTCCTGTAGGGGTTTACTGAATTTGGCGTCCGGATCGCTACCCTTAAGGGCGGCAACAAGATGAACGCAATTCCCCGTGATGCCGAAGCCGTTCTAATGTTTCCAGCTGATCAAGTCGAAAGCGCTAAAGAAGCATTCAACCAGCTAGTGGAAAAAATTAAAGTTGAGTACCAGGGGCTTGAGCCAAATCTCGCAGTCACACTCGAGGATCTTGGCCATAGTTCAGGCGAACCTGTTTTTGATCTGGATGACCAAGGCACGATACTAGAGCTTATCAAAGCGCTGCCCCATGGTGTAATTCGTATGGATCCCAACAACGAGGAGCTGGTCGAAACATCAAACAATGTCGGTATTATGACAATGGACGGAAGTGAACACTCCGTCACTTGTATGTTTCGAAGTTCGGATGAATCACAAATGGATGAGCTGCAGTCAAAGATCACGGAGATGCTTGAAAAAGCCAACGGAAAAGCAGAAATTCTCAACCGCTACGCGGCCTGGGAACCTCGTTTTGATACCCCGCTCCTCGGCACCACCAAACAAGTGTACCAACAACTCTATGGGGTTGAACCTAAGGTAAAAACAGTTCACGCTGGTATTGAGGGCGCGGTATTTAATCGTATGTTCCCGGCAGCTGAAATTATTTCCTTCGGTCCTACCATGAGTGAGGTGCATACAACCAATGAATATGTTGAGATCGCTACGGTCGCAAAATTCTGGGATTTCCTCCTGGAATTACTTAAGAATATCAAGGCACCGGTTGTTACTTAGGGGTGAAACACTGA
>JBDRTU010000051.1:0-4298 GCA_043823825.1 Patescibacteria group bacterium | reverse complement strand
GTTGGTACTTTTGTAACGCTTACTGCCTCACCCGCTCCTGAATTTGGATTTGTTAGATGGATAGGAACGCCTTGTTCAGGTCAAGGCGCAACTTGTACTTTTACTATGACTTCTGCTTCTGTAGATGTTACAGCAGTATTTGTATTTTATTAATTATAACTTTATTTTTTAACCATTTGCCCTTCGTTATCTAACTACTAGTGGCTAGGAACTAGGAACTAAAAAATTAACATTAATAACCATCAACCTTCTCTTACTCTTACTAATCTTTTATATCCCGTCGAACCGTAACCCGTCATGCTGAACTTGTTTCAGCATCTAAAGACCCTGAAACTAGTTCAGGGTGACAAAATGCACTATTCATACTTCATGCTTCTTGATTCATAATTCACTATTTTAAACTTTTAATTTTTAACATTTTAATTTTTTATTGTTTACCATTCGCCATTAGCTATTAGCCATTTGCTATTATGTTTCGTCGTTTTTTTTACCCATACACTTCAACCTCGCCAAGCTTTTTAGAAGAGGGCATTGATAAATTGCCATCCACAGTGAATACTATGAGCAAATACCCACGTAGAAGTAGTTGGGTCTACAACTTACTCATTGCTTTGCCAATAACTTTGGCTGTGGCTTTTGGCTTGTCCTTATGGCAGTCTGATGGAACTATTTTACAAGGCGGGTGGAGGCAGACAATCGGCGCAGTAAATTTTTCAAATTTTGTATCAGTAGCCAGCGCCCAATCTTGCGCTCCCGGTGATCCGGCTATGGATATCGGCTCCACCAACGGCGCAATTTATTATAATAGTTGCTCAAAAAAATTTAGAATTTATGTTGATAACGCCTGGCAAAATTTGAGTGGTTATTGGTTAATGAATACTAGGAGTCAGTTGTACAATACACCTCAATCAACTGTGGTCATTAATACCTTTGGCGCGCCAGCTATGAGCTCAACCTACCCGGTTACCGGTACATCTAGTCGCGATGCCCTGGTTTTAAATGTCAATTCAGCTAGTGACTTAGCTGCTATTAGACTAGCCAATGTTAGAAGGCTTGGTTTTTGGAGCGATTCGCTTGGGGACTGGGCAACTTTGGTCGCTGGGAGAATTGATGCCAAAAGTGTTTATGTTTGTACCGATCCTTTTAATCGAATTGGTTGTTCAGAGATGTCTGGTGGCACGGGTAGTGCATATTGGGAAGAAATGGACGCAGAGACTATTCAAAATATATCATTGCATCCAGATGTTAATATTATTAATACTTTAACAGTACACAATAGTTTGTTTGTAAAAGACGACAGCACTTATAGCGGTGATTGGCAGAAACTTGATCAAATATGTGGAACAAATAATGCAGAATGTACTAATATTTCAGCTGTTAAAGATGTTCATGTAAGCGAAGACAACAGCACTTTATTGTTTAAAGGGGGAAATTTTTTGGCTGGTACTCAGCTTCGGGATTTTGTGTATGTTTATAATAATACCGTTGCAAATAGAGGTGGTTATAATGTTTCGCCTCAAGGGTTGTCATATGGTACATATAAAGCCTGTATTAATAATAACTATTTAAATAAATTATGCGCTACTGACAACGACTGCGGTTATGAGACTGGTGCTTGTAAACAACAAAATCTTAATAATGACAGTGGCGCGGTAGTTGCGTATGATAATCACGCTTGGATTTTTTCACCATATTTAATAACAGCTGGCGACACTTTTATTAGTTATTTAGAAAGAGGTACTAATTCTAATTGGAAGTTGAATACTTGGCAGACTCAAAAAACATCAAGTACAGATAATGAAATGCAACACATGCCGCGTCCTATGTGGGGTTATAAACCAAAAAATCCAGTTGTGCCAGGAACAACAAGTATATCTCCTGCAATTGGTGATGTTCAATATATATTACATACTTATAATGGCGTTAGGGATTATGATTCCGAGGGAGATCTTCAGGGGTCTTTATTTATAAAAGATAACGCAACTTACCCAAATTTTGATTTTGTTTCAGGTACTAATTCTAGTGGCAAAGTATTAGATACCCAAGTAGCAACGATAGCTCAAATTGATGCTGTTCATGATATGTATGGCAATTCGTTTTCGGACGGATTAGCAGATATTTGGTTTGCAGGTATGATAACAAGTATCCTACATCCTGAGAATACCGAAGCAGCGATTACAGTATGCCCCAGTAAAAAATATTCTACAGGTTCATCTGACTCCTCGCTTTTTGATTGTACTGTTTCTGGTATTAATAACTTGTTTAAACCAAGAGTAGATATTGATTTTTCTAAGGATGTTGTGCCTAATGCTATGTGGATTGATGATTCAGGCACTTTCTTAATTATGGTGGGGCGGCAATGGGAAAGTAACAAACCAAATGTTATTTTTTCTAAGAATGTTGTAAGAGAATGCAACAATTCACCAGCCCAAGATGGTACTGATTGCCAAGGTTTATCAACAAGAAATAAAACTGCTATTGAATGGGAAACTGTTAATATTAATGCAAATGACACAATATTTACTAAAGTATGGGGCGTAGGTTCTTTTACTGCTCCATCCGATTTTGAAATTTTTGTTAGTGGAATGACAGATTGTACGGATACACGCGACATTTCCACATGTACAAGAAACGTTTTGTATCATGCTACGGGCGCTGTTGGCAACTTTCAACAAGCAGAGAGTTATACCTTAGAAACTCCACCGTGCGAAGATTTATCTAATAGTAGTCTGTCCTGTTCTGTAAATAATTATTGGGCAGGAGTAACATATTATAATACCGAGACTGCAAACACTACTACTGTCGTTGGTATAGCCCCCTCACTCATAACAGATCCAATAACTGGTACAGTAACTGCTGAGGGTTTATATTATCGTGGTCTAAGTATACCCAAGGGAACACTAAGTGTCGCAGGGAAAGCTTATATAGGTGGAGAGTTACAAGCAGATAACAATACTTGGGGGACACATGAGACGATAAATAGGGGTACAGGATTAAAAGAATGTGGACCCGGAAATTTTGTTACTGGAATAAATTTTGATGCTTCGGGAAATGTAACATCTTTTCGTTGTAGTAAGTTGTAAGTTGGAATTTAGTCCGCCTCGGGTGGATTAGAAGATAGCCCTGTAGTAGAACCTTTGGTACACTACAGGGTCACCAAAAGGGTGAAAGCTGAAATATAGAATGAAAAAAGGGCTTAATTAAGCCCTTTTTTTGTTTGTTTTAGCAACTATTGACAAAAATTGAAAAATGTCCTATATTAAGGTGTTAAATAGTGTATATTTAATGTGTAATCTCCTTTAAAAATTTGCTGGCTTAATAAAACTGATAAATCTTAATGAACGCAAGGAATTAATAGCGGCCTTGCCCTGAAGCGAACTTGTTCTGCTTCAGGGACTAATTATCAGCTTTCTTAAACCAACAAGTTTAAAAACCCCAGTAGCAGACCCGATGAATCGGGACGCTACAGGGCAGGCAAAAAATTTAAAATAAAAAATGTAAAACATACTCCTGAAAGGAGAAAAACAATGAAAACCTTAATAATTAAATATTTAATTGCGATAGTGAGCGTAATAGCGTTTATTGCCTCAGTAAACAATGCGCAATCGCAGACTTTGGGAGAATGGCAAGTATCATATTCTGAAATGGATTCAATTAAATTAGAATACGTACCTTTTGCCTATGAAGGCTCTTGGTCTGCTAGGATTACTTATTATTCCCAAAATCCTTTAGCAATTTGTAGGCTTAAAAAGGCTTTTCCTAACACCACTCGTTCTGATACATTTAAGTGTTATTTTAATAAATTAGTCGATGGTGGTTCTACCGGCGTATTTAAGATTAGATTAATTAAAGATGATTCTATTGCTACCTCATATGGCGGTGCATTTCTTGATAATTGGAATGAATGGGTGATAAATCAACAATTGGAGCCTTTTTCTCCTGTATTAAGTAAGATAGACACCATTGAGATGGAGCTTAGTTTTTTAGGCGGGCAAAGCGGTTATTGTCAATTTTATATTGATGGGCTGCAAATTGGATATTGGAATTACTCTTTTCAGATGTTGGATCGCTTTGGCGATGTAGGAAAAATTCGCGGTATAGCTTGGAACGATACGTCTGGTAACAGTTTGTATGAACCAGGTGAACCGCCTTTGGAAGGTTGGAAAGTTTATTTATCAGGTTTGACAAATGATTCAACTACAGTTAATGCCAACGGCTATTATGAATTTCCAAATCTGCTTCATGGAAGTTATGAAGTATTATTAGAGCAAAAGACCGGTTGGTTACAAACCTTCCCG
>JBDRTU010000050.1:0-3543 GCA_043823825.1 Patescibacteria group bacterium | reverse complement strand
GATACTTTAACGCTGGCCAATTTTTTATCTGGCTGAACAAAGGCACAAGCCACAATCAGGCCAGTTAACTCTTCCGCGCACCATAAAGCTTTTTCCAAAAGCGTTTTTGGCTCTATTCCATGCATATGATTATGCACCCTCACTGCTTCAACTATTTCTGGTTGAAAACCTGCTTCCTTTAGCCACTCTGCGCCAACTAGTGAGTGTTGTTCGGGTGTTTTTTCTGTTTGCTCCCAATCAATATCATGAACCAAGCCAGTTATACCCCACAACTCTTCATCCTCGCCAAAATGCCGCGCCAAAGCACACATTATAGCTTCTGAAGCTAATAAATGGTTACGCAAAAACTGCCAATTGACTTTCTCTTGAACAATTTTCCAGACCTGGTCACGAGTCATGACCTTTAATAAATTTTAGACGTACTTAATCCCAATCTTATCAGAAACTTTCGTAATCCAATCCTCCATCCGGTGCACTTTATGTATTAGAACTGACATCTCCTGATGATAAGTATCTGCCTTTTTGGCATAGGCATCTACTGCGTTAGTCAACACATCAATACGCTGACCTAAATGTTGCCCCAGACCAGCAACATCATCCTTAGTTGCGAATACACCTTTCTGATATTCAGTAAGATTTTTTATATCTTCATTAGTCAACATATATTTAACATTAGCACTACTAGCTAAGACGAGCAAATATACAAGTTTTAGTAGAAAAAATATACCAAACAGTATTATTCTCCTATTCCCACCCTAGGCGGGCAGGCGCGCGAATTAGAGGAGGGTTTAAACTAATTTAAAAAATATAAGATGCTTCAAAGTAAAATCTTTATGTACTTTTTCCTGAACTAATTGCCAAGCTTGTATTTTGTTCATAATTAGCTGTGGATAAACTATTGCAATAAATATATTTATATGATATACTGTAAATACAGTATCGAAAAAGGGCGTCGACCGTTAGGACGATGGCCTTTTTTCATTTATGTAGATCCCCTACCCTGAATATCCTTATCCATAAAGATATTGAACGAATTATTATCATCATTCTTTCTAAAACCTTTCAAAAAACTATCAGCACCTATCTTTTCTTTAAAATATTCTAGAAAGCGCCTCTTATGCTTATCACCTTTACTTACCAAGTGTGTAGCGAATTTTAAATCGTATGTAACAGCTCCTATGAGTAGATCTACCAACTGAAGTATATCGTTAGACCTAGAATCAAACCTAGCAACACCAGCTATGCCAAGACGACCTAATTTATCATTTATTTTTCTTTTTACGTTTACTTCAAATCTAACATCTTTTGGGGCTGTAACATGATCTGCAATAATAATATGTATTTCATTTTGGGAAATATTTGATTCTAAAAGCCGTATTGAAACATCTTCATACGCTTGCCAAGGATTGCTATTAAATGTCTTCTGAAAATATACCCCTTGCTTATCAATCGTATAAGAAGCAAACCCCAAACTCTTAGTTTGTAAAAATTGATCTAATGTAAATTTAGCGAAGTCAAGATTAATCCTAGAAAGTTTATTAAACTTCAGTTCATCATAAAATCTACGCTTGCTACGTTCATACAATATATTACTTTGAAGGTAATATGGTTGTGAACACCTAATTATTCCTACAGTAAAAAATGGTTCTTTTGGATTACTAAGACTTCCACTCTCATCTAAAAAACAAAACTTGGTCCATATACTCCTATAATCACCAAGTGTTAAATTTTCACCCTTCTTTTCAGTATTAAAGAATTTTCCGAACATACATGATTCCTATTTATTCCTCATCGGCGGAAATAGCACAGTTTCCCGTACTGGTTTATCCATAATAAACGCAAATAATCGCTCGCTAAATCCAAAGCCAGCGGCTGGGGGCATACCATACTCAAGCGCAGTAATAAAATCTTCATCCAACATCATTGCTTCGCTATCCCCTGCTTCGCGCAGTTTAGCTTGCTCTTCAAAACGTGCGCGCTGATCTGTTGGATCATTTAATTCCGAAAAACCATTGCCTAATTCAGAGCCTGCCACAATAATTTGCATTCTTTGTACGCGCTCGGGATTTTTAGCATCACGTTTAGCTAGAGGCGAAACTTCTACCGGATGATTTATCACGAATAATGGACCCGCGACTTTAGGCCGCACTAATTTTTTCCAATACAAATCAATTAGACGGCCAGTACCCATTGATTCTTCATAACGCACTTTATTTTTTTCTAATAATTTACGAAGTTCTTTAATATCTGTTTTACCAGCTAAATCAACTCCTGATATTTCCTTAATTAATTCAAAATAATCCTTTTTAGGCCAGTTGCCACCCCAATCAATGGTTTTGGCTTGATAAGTAGTTTTCAAGCCGCCGGTTATTTTTTTAACAATCTCTTGATACATATTTTGTGTAAAATCCATCAGTATATTGTAATCAGCATAAGCCCAGTAAAATTCGCACATATCATAATCTTGCAAATGTTCAGTGTCAATTCCCTCATTGCGGAAAACCTTGCCAATTTCAAAAACTTTTTCAAAACCGCCAACTAATAATTTTTTAAGTGGTAATTCCAGCGAGATACGCAAATAAAAATCCTGATCTAATTTATCATGATGGGTAATAAATGGATTGGCATCAGCGCCACCGGCTACTGCCTCCAAAGCTGGAGTATCCACTTCCATAAATCCATCTTTAGTTAAAAATTCGCGCACGCTTTGCCAAAATAAAGATTTTTTAATAAATAATTCCCTCGTTTCGGGTGTAGCTATTAAATCCAAATAACGCTGCCTAAGTCTGGTTTCAATATTTTTCAATCCATGCCATTTTTCAGGCATTGGCTTAAAGGCTTTAGCCAACAACTCAACTTCAGAGCAAAGCAGGGTTACCTCTCCCCTTTTGGTTTTAACTAAAATTCCTTTTACGCCAATGATATCGCCAATGTCTAAAAGATTACCCAACTGCCATACCTTTTTCTCGCAGCTATTTTCAGTAAAAGCAATTTGCATTTTACCAGACTGATCCTGAATATGTGCAAAAATCAATTTGCCATGCGGACGTACAGTTATTAACCGGCCGGCAGTCTGCAATTCCTTGCCAGAAAACTTGATATTATCGGTCAATTTTGGCAATTTAACATCGCCAGCTTTAGCCAAGAGCTCGCCAATATTATATTCCTTATTAAAAACAGCTGGATAAGCCTCGCCTAACTTCTTGGCTATGGCAAATTTATCCTGCCGGCTTTTGATTTCCTCCTGTTCCCTTAAACCCATAATACTTTCATTTTATTAGAATGTGGGTAAAATTACAAACCAAAAACCCGGGATACTATTTCCTGGGTACCCGAGTTTACGAAGTATGCCCTATAATGCCCTGATTAATCGGGGCCACTAGAGTGGTAATGTGGTTTAGATTTATCTCTTGACAAAAATAAATAACATAGTAAGATATCAAAAACAGAGTACTTAAATAAAGCCTATAACCCTTAAGGCAATCTATCATACATCAAATCAATATAAGGAATAAATTATGGAACTGATAAAAATCTTTACTC
>JBDRTU010000049.1:0-3613 GCA_043823825.1 Patescibacteria group bacterium | reverse complement strand
TTCCTTCGGTCCTACCATGAGTGAGGTGCATACAACCAATGAATATGTTGAGATCGCTACGGTCGCAAAATTCTGGGATTTCCTCCTGGAATTACTTAAGAATATCAAGGCACCGGTTGTTACTTAGGGGTGAAACACTGACAGATAAAAATAATCTATAAATAGAAAAAGGCTTGGGTGTTCATTACTCAAGCCTTTTTATTTTATAAACAATAACAGTTCAAAGAGTTGGTGTAAATTACGTATTAGAATGTATTCTTAAATTAGGTATATAAATTAACCTACACTGTCGTTGAATAATAATTCCAACATCCTACACTAATCCACCCCAGCCCGTCGAACAGGCGGTTAGTTCACATAGTGGTTTTTTTGCATTATTAAAATCAGACGGTTATAATTTAAGTACTCATATATAATTGCTCATTAAATTATTTATGAAAAATTCTAAATTAGTTTTATATAGTATATATAATTCACTTGGTGTTCTTGTTTATGTGGCAGTGGTGGCATATATTATTTTTAATGGAGAACAGTTGTTTGGTAAAATGGCTAATTTTTGGGGGCCGGTGGCGTTTTTATTATTATTTGTTTTATCAGCCACAATGGTTGGATTACTGATATTTGGCCGCCCACTTTATTTATATTGGGAAGGTTTAAAAAAAGAGGCAGTTGAGTTATTAATTTATACTGTGAGCTGGCTGACTATTATAACTTTTTTAATACTACTTTCGCGACTTTTGTTACGGTAAAGTTTTGTTGAAGTTGATACTAAAACAGCGAGCCTTGGTTAGATTTTTTGTGCTGGTTTGAAGTTTGATAATTATAATTTTTTCACCAAAGGATATAAGGTCTGTATTTTTGGTAAGTTTTTTGGTTTTTTAATATTTAGCAAAACTATTTCTTTTTAAACTGGCTGATGGTAAATTAAAGATATATGAAAAAAATACCAGAAAGCTCAGAATATTTAAGGCCGCCAGAGGTTTTATATGAGCAAGAAGTAAAAAAGGTGTTAGAGATAATTAATGACCAGCGTCTTAGTGCTGATGAGGATATTGATCATTTTACAATTCACAGCTCGCAAAAGATCACTTATATTCCCAAGCGGCGGTTTATACCCGTGCAAAGTTCAGGCGGCGGCAGTAGTCAAGTAAAAATTGTTGAATATATTAAATCAGTACTTGATTCATTGCCAACTGATCAACCTGACGCAAGTAATGATTAGTTTGGGAATATCAATAACCTTTGCTATAGTAAAAATATAATATTAAATTAATTAAATGTTGCCTTACATACAACTGGTAAAAAACTTTTTTCGTATAGTTAAGCCTAATGGCGATGGATATTTGGACTATAAAAAAATTGAGCATTACGGTTTAATTGGTAATTTAGAAACTTGCGCTTTGGTGGCGGTAAACGGTTCTATTGATTGGTTATGTTTGCCCCATTTAGAATCAGCCAGTGTGTTTGCCAGTATTTTAGATAAGGATAAAGGCGGTTTTTGGGTTGTACAACCCAAGGGATCATTTGACGCGCATCAGAAGTATTTAGAAAATACCAATGTTTTGCAAACTTTTTTTAAAACCAAAACTGGCGAGGCGATACTCACAGATTTTATGCCGCCTTTTAAAAAGCGAACAGTTTGGCATAAGCATCAAATTTTATTTAGAAAAATAGAGTGCACTAAAGGAGTCGTATCCTTTATCGCTGATTTTCGTCCGCGGTTTAATTATGCGCGCACGCGCCCTAAGTTAAAGTTAACTGATAGTGGGGTGGTGGCGGCCACAGAAACAGAAAAGCTTTTTTTAGACGCGCCGTTTGCTTTTGAAATTCGCCAACCTAATGCCAGTACGTATTTTACTCTAGGGGCCAAAGAATCCATTTGGTTAACACTGCAGTATAATTCTCATAGTCAGTTTACCGCCCGACAGTCGCAGGCTGAATTACAAAAAACAGTTAGTTATTGGCGTCGTAATGCTCACACCTGTGAACGCGGTCAGTGCGTGTTTAATGGACCGTGGCACGAGCTGGTGGTTCGCTCGGGCTTGGTATTAAAACTATTAACTCATGGAGAAACCGGGGCGATTGCTGCTGCAGCTACTACTTCGCTTCCAGAAGCAATCGGCGGCGAACGCAATTGGGATTATCGTTTTAATTGGATTCGTGATTCAGTATTAACTGCGCAGGCGCTTTACAATCTAGGACAGGCCAAAGAGGCGCGTGAATTGCTAAATTGGTATAAACGTTTGTATAAGGGAGTAAAAGTTCAGGATATTCAGATTGTTTATGGTTTGCACGGCGAGCGTGATTTATCCGAGCAAACTTTACGCCATTTATCAGGCTATCGTAATTCTAGGCCGGTGCGTATTGGTAATGGAGCGGTTAAACAACGACAGCTGGATATTTACGGCGAAATGTTAAATATGGCTTATGAGGTGAGGCGTTTTGGAGAAATCGTGAATAAACGAGATTGGCGTTTATTAAAAAAAACTGTTAATTATGTTTGTAAAGTCTGGCATCTTAAAGACGCTGGCATTTGGGAGGTGCGCAGACAATATCAACATTTTGTTTATTCCAAAGTGATGTGTTGGGTTGCTTTAGACCGAGGTATTAAAATTGCTGAACGGCGTCAGTTTGTGGCTCCTTTGGGAAAATGGCAGCGAGTTCGGGAGGAAATATACGCTGATATTTTGAAAAAAGGTTACAATCGTAAGTTAAATAGTTTTGTTCAATCTTATGGCTCACGACAGCTTGATGCTGCTAATTTATTAATCCCGTTAGTGGGTTTTTTGCCTTATGAAGATGAGCGGGTACAAGGAACTATTAAAGCCACTTTAAAACAGTTAACCAAAAAGGGATTAGTGCGCCGTTATTTAAGTCGCGATGGTTTAAGCGGCAGCGAAGGGGCGTTTATTCTTTGCACCTTTTGGCTGATTGATACATTAGCTTTATCAGGACGAGTGGCAGAGGCTGAAAAAATGCTTAAAAATTTATTAAAATACGCTAGCCCCCTAGGCTTACTGGCTGAAGAAATTGATATTGAATCTGGCGAACAGCGGGGCAACTTTCCTCAAGCTTTTAGTCACATCGGTTTAATCAACAGCGCCTTGTACATTGGTGTTGCTAAAGGGCGTCAATCTAAACAACCTAAGTTATTAGAGGTACTGAGGCGGGAATTGCTAGAAACAATTAGTGGTGCTAGTTTTTTATAAGGTTAAATAATACAATAAGACCTCCGATAAAAAATCGGGGGCATTTGATTACCTGAATTACTGGCGCTAACAAAGATAAATTTTCTGAACCAATCCCTTACAAAGCCACGGCAACAGTTTTTGTTTTAACCCTATTTCCTAGTCTTATCTATCTACTAATTTTTTATCAGCCTAAACTTTACAAAAAAAGTAGATACAAACCAGAAGGTAAGGGGGAAGTATTTATAGTAGTGATGAATCAAAAGATTCATTAACACTTTTTATGTACTCCCCGTACACCCTTGATTTGGGTGTTGTTTTAAAATTGGTCGGCTGGTTTAACCAGCTTTACATTCTGTATTTTAAGCAGAACGAAATAATTTTAAAACAGTAATCAGTATATCAACCCCATGTTTATTTGTCAA
>JBDRTU010000048.1:0-56213 GCA_043823825.1 Patescibacteria group bacterium | reverse complement strand
TCGAGTTCCTCGATCGTTGCTGGCTTGGAAAAGAGCTATCCCAGAATTCTTGCACTACTACAATACCGAGCGACCACATATGGGATTAAATATGAAAACGCCTCTAGAAGTGATGCGAAGCTATTGACCAGAAAACAGCCTATGTATCTCATCTTCTTCAGCTTTATTACTAGTCTTCAGTTTAGTGCGTAATTCAAGCCAGTTAAACGAGGAAAATATGCAAATAAAAACCGGTGGTTTTGATTTCCACCGGATTACCTCATGTCTTTGCTGTTTATGGCGTTGCCAAAACATTAAGTGCGATTTTTATTGTTTGTTGCAACCTTTTTTGCCAATGTTGCTTATACTTATCATCACTTTTTTCTGTATTTGGATCACGACTGTTGCAATAATATTTAATATCATTTTCACTTCTGACCAGACCGCCGCTTATTCCATAATCCGCAGTACCATTAACCCCTTCATCCCAAAAGGTTGCAAAACCGTCCATGTTGTTCTTACCGTTTTCCGGAATTATCCAATATGACAGCTTTGATTTTAATGGAGAATAATTAATTATGTACTGATTGCCAGCGCTGATGAAAGCTAACTGGATTTCTTGCTTTGCGAATATTTTATAAAATTTGAGTCGGTCAGGTCTTGCCGGTTTTTCCATATACTTAATCAGTTGTTGACTGGCTCGCGGCAAATCATTACCGAGATTTTGCGTCGGGGCTGGCTGGCTTTTAAATACAAAGGTAAACAAAACAATGAAAACTACTAAACGGATTTTCATAAATCCTCCTAATGATTGTTAAACAACTGTGATTTGTATGTTAATTTAATCCTATTTTGGTGTAAATAATCACTATTGTCAAGTCGACTTATATTTAATACCTAACAGTTTATGCTACAATAAAATTAATGAAAACAAAGATTATTTTAGCTCTAGTAATTGCAACTACATTTGTATTACTGCAAACTAATCACTCATCAGCTCAAGAAATTGACAGTGACAGCGACGGCTTATCAGATGAGCAAGAAATATTGATTTATGCCACTGATCCACAAAATCCAGATACTGACGGCGACGGCTACCCTGATGCTTTGGAAATTGAATATGGTTACTCGCCGCGCTTTGGTGATGCAAAAAAATTAACAGAAGTAGATAGTGACAAAGATTATCTACCAGACGCTTGGGAGTTGGCCATGGGCACTGGTTTAATGAACCCTGACTCAGATGGCGACTTATATTTAGACGGCACTGAAGTTAGGGCGGGATATGATCCGCTTGACCCTACCCCAACAAAACTGGAAAAATTAATTGCTGTGGATTTAGCTAAACAGCATCTGGCTTATTACTTTGGCGGTAAAAAATTAGAAGCCTTTCCTATTTCCGGAGGTGTTAAGGGTTGGGCTACACCAGTTGGTGAATTTGCAGTAATTAGAAAATATCCGGTTAAACATTATGCCGGAGTTGGTTTTGATTTTCCTAATACTAAATGGAATTTACATTTCACCACCGAAAAATACAATTACTATATTCACGGGGCTTATTGGCACAATGATTTTGGCCAACCTAAAAGCCATGGCTGTGTCAATGTGAGTTATGACAATATGAAACGACTTTACGACTGGGCCCAGGTGGGAACCAAAGTAAAAAACACTAGCTAAAAAAGTCTTTCCTATGAAAGATAACGTTGCAAATGTCCGGCCTTGCCCTTTATTTTTCTCTAATTGTCACTAAAAACTCGGCTCACTTTTACATTGAACCAATTTTTTAAAAAAATCGCCTAGTGAGCGAGGACTATAATAATACAATACTACTCTTTAAACTCTTCTAGGGTGGCTGTTAATTCTAACTCTTTTTCATTGCGCAGTATTTTAAGCGTAATGCTATCGCCTGGATTATTCTGAGCAATTAAGCGAGCCAGGCTGTGACCTTGATCAATTCGTTGACCATTAAGTTCTAAAATAATATCCCCTTCTTGCAATCCAGCCCGCGCCGCCGGACTATCTGGTACCACCGCTGATTCCCCTTCTTGACTCCCCTTAGACAACAGGGCGCCATAATCAACTGGTAAATCATTAGCTCGCGCTGCTTCGGGGGTAATAATCACATAACGCACACCTAAGTAGGACCGTACGACCCTCCCGTATTTTTCATAACTAGAAATTAGCCTTTTCGCCTCGTTAATAGGAATAGTAAAGCCAATCAGCTGGCCCTGACTGTCTACAGCCGTATTAATACCAATAACTTGACTGGCTAGATTAACCAGTGGTCCACCTGAATTGCCACGGTTAATAGCAGCGTCAGTCTGGAATAAATTTTCTAGAGATTCCGAAGCGCCCTGACCACTACCTGCCACAATGTTACGGCCGATACCAGAAATTACTCCTTTAGTAACAGTATTACGATATTCACCCAAAGCATTACCAATAGCAATTACAGTTTGGCCAATTGTCACTTGGTCTGAGTCACCTAAAGTAACTGCTGGTAAATTGGTAGCGGAAACTTTCAACAGAGCCATATCAACTACTGGATCACGCGCCACTACCGTCGCTTCGTAGCGTGTACCGTCACTAGTGAGGACTGTATATTCTGCCTCAGTATCGTCTACCACATGCTTATTGGTTAAAATTAGCCCTTTGACTTGATTAATTACAAAACCAGTGCCACCACCTATTTCCCGCTTACCTTCAGGAACTTGGGGTGGGGTAATTTTAAAACCAAAAGGGAAATTAAAAAAATCAAACGGAAAAGCGCCTGGGCCGGTTTGATTATAAATTTTAGATAAATCCTTAGAGATAATAATACTAACCACCGAGGGTGATACTGTTTTTACCACCTCACTAGTGACCGACTCTTCTTGGAGAACTATTGTTTGATTAGTCGGTAGTCCTTGATTGATAATTGGTACGCTCCACTGGCCTAAAAATAAACTCTGAACTATTATGGCTCCAGCAGCGCCAGCAATAAAAGCCACTAGCACGACCATTAACCAGGGCGACAAATTAAAATTTGGGAGGGATTTTTTTACTGGCTTAATTTTGGGAGATGACTGTAGGTCGTCTAAGAACATAAAACATACTAATAAGTAAGCTCTATAAAATTTTTATTAATTAGGGCTGGCGCCAGATTTTTGATACTGCTCCAGCAATTTTTGCAAATCTTGCTGCTGACCAGCATCAAGACCTTGGCTGGCATCTTTAATTGCTTCACCCGTACCTAATAGTTCGCGGTAAGTTGAAAATGCTTTATCCAACAATGGACGAATGGTAATCACACCCAGCACAATCAAACCAATAATAACCACTACTTTAACAAAGGTCCAAACCTGCTTAACTAAAATATAACGCCTAATCTTTTCCGTGGATTTTAAAATCTCCTTAGAATATTTTAGATTTTCCTCTAGTAATTCCTTGAATTCTTGATTAGGCGTAAGCGTGGGGTCGTGAGTCATATAAGCTGATTTTAATCTAGTTTCTAGTATAGCAAACCGTAATGAAAAATTAAAGTTAGTAGCTAAGAGAGACTCTTAATAAAGAAAAAGGCCGTATCATAATTAATAAATTATTAAATTAATAACCTATCACTAATTCGCGCGAATAGGGGGAGGATTGCTGTTTGATGGTGATGGGATTACTTAAAACTCTCCTACTGAAATAGGGAATATTTGCCGCCCAGGGACTACCTGAGAAAGCATGGTCAGAGTATTAAGCGCCGTTTCGCCGTTTGGTAGATAATGCCGAGTACCGTCCCTGGGGTCAACGTACCAAGCCTCACCTAGTGATTCCACTTGGAGCAATATTCTACCCTTCAACCTATCAACTAATTTTTTATCAGCGTCTGATAATTCCTTATCCCCTTCAACGGCGGTTGGTATCCTGGCTAAATTTTCATTAGTAATTCCCAAACCAAAAACCTCTAGCGCGCGGTATGCTGATTTAGCATCTGGTAAACAATATCGCTTTAAACTAACTGGGTCGTAATACCACACCTCTCCTCCTTCAGTTGGTTTTAATGGATACCCAATAAATAATAGGTTAGCCTCGCCAGCCACATCTGGTAAATCGCAAGTAGAAATTGTTGCGCCCAGCACTTGACTATTTTCAGGAGTGGGTTCTATTAGCTCTGCCACTTTAAGGGCTAAAGATATTCTATTATTGCTTAAATCAACATCTTCACCTGCAGAGGATGTAGTAATGTCCCAATTAAAATCTGCACTTAGGGGTAAAACTAATTTAATAGTAGCTTGTTGGATTTGGCTGACCGACAAAGAATCCAAATACCAAATTCGTGTGTCCGCGTTGTAACTACCAGTGCCTACCGATACTACCGAGGCATTTAAATCCCCAGCTAAATTATTTACTTCTACGTCGTTAGCTGCATCTGGGCCTTGGTTGGCCACTGTCACTGTGTAAACTAACTCATCACCAACCGCACCCTCAAGAGTAGTGGTAGAGGACGATACTATTAAATCAACTTGCCGAGGCCGGGATGCGGCACCACCGCCCGAAGGCTTTGGGTAAAACATTTTTACTGGAAAAGAAGCATTGGCTAAAGCAATAATAGAAAAGGCGGTGATGCTGGCAGAACCGGCAGTATCGCTCGCTACCCATTTAAAAGAACCGTTGTCAGTTTGCAAAGAAAGTAAAAATTCTGCTGGATTTCCCTGGTCAGTGGACCAGATAGAGACAGTTTGGCTTATTTTTGTTAAAGCCGTTATCACCCAAGCGGTGGAAGCGGCATCAGAATCCCAGATGGGCTCATATGCCCAACCGCCGTCCGATTTTTGTGTGGATTTTAAATATGCCACAGCGTCGGTGATAGCCTGACCCGCTGCCGGGTACCCCGCTTCTATTAAAGCCATTATCACAGCCGCAGTGTCATTGGTATCTGATGTTCCGCTAGCGCTCCAACTCCAGCCTCCGTCTAGTTGTTGGTGGTCTAATAAAAAATTAGCCGAATCAGTAATAATTTGACTATTCTTGGCCAATCCAGCTGAGCGTAAAGCCAGAATTCCCCAAGCATCATCATTTAATAAATCAGCACTTCCTAATTGGCCATCTGTTGCCATAGCTTGTAGACCAGCCATTAAATCTAGTCCGGTAAAAGTGGTGGGATTCTCCCCCACTGCAACGACCGCCAAAATACGCTTGGCATAATCAGTGGCCAAACTACCGCTAAAGGTTTTAAGAGATGCAGTGCTAATATCAGTTTCGCCTGCAGCCACCAGCGCCATAGTAACCCATTCATCTTGTGTTTGTGTTTTTAAATAATCTACTCCCGAAGCAACGTCCGCTTTCGCAGGAGCGGCTAAAGTAATAGTCAGGAGTAACAGGAGTGCATATATTATTTTTGGCATATATTTTTTGGTTAATAATTATTAATTTGAATTAAGAATAAGGAAACTTTTATACAAAATCAGCACTCGCTAGAGTGGGGATAAATTATCTATAAAAAAATAAAGTTCCCATCTCCTCTCTCGCGAAGGAAGATAAAAAAAGGTACACCCCATGAACCACGTAGGGTTCAGGGCTCCGCATCCGCCTTAAGCGGATTTGGAAAACAATTCAGTAATCGGACTTAGCCGCCGTTATTTCAAAGTACAAAAAATGTCCGGCCGGACATTTTTTGTCAGATGAAAATAAACGGTGAAATTACCGTAGCGGGACTGTGCCGGAATCACACCAGCTTCCCTGAATGATTGGAAAATTTGGAACGAACTTGTTTAACTTTCAATCCATTTATTTTTTAACAAGAAATCTTTTACTTGAATAAAGATTTTTTCATGACCAGCTGAGTTGGGGTGTAGACCATCATAAAAATCGACACTATCTAACGTCTTGATATCTAAGAACATAACATCATTTCCTTCGCATACTTCTTTCATAATCGCATTATACTTTTCGATATTTTTATTGGTGTAGTAAATATCATTCCACGGTACGGGCATAGTTTTCGCCTCATCACAATTTTTATAGCGTATGAAAACAATGCGGCTAGTTATTCTTTTGGCACGCTTAATTATTTCTGCCACATTCTCTCTAAATTTTTTCGGCGGAACAAGATAATTATCGGGCGCACCCTGATACGAAGCGTCATTGCCGCCAGTTTGAAATATTAAGGCATCGGCCCGCCTTTCTTTGGCCTCACTTTCAAAGCGCCGTAAGATATCTGTGGTCGTACCACCAGAAATGCCGCAGTTATAAATGCTAATATACTCGCCGGCTTTACGCTGCCCCACAGCTAACCAAAGACGCATTACCCATCCGCCCTTTTCTGTATCCCACGCACCCCAAGCAGTACTATCGCCGAATATACAAATTTTTTTAGCTTTATCCATAATATTTTTTACAGCTCCCATGAATGGTTGAAAAAATTTTAAAGTAAGATGTCTAAATAATTTTAAGCGGCTTCAATTCTTCACCAAGCAGCATCACATTATAAAACCATATCTCATCAAAGGGTTGTGGATTTTTTGTGCTTAAATCCCTTCGCAACGATGCCAACGCTTCATCACCTTCCCAAAGTAAATAATCGACACTCCAAACGATCAAAATTAGCTTATATGCGTTTGAGCGGTTATATTTATATATTTTTTTGTTAATAACTTCCGATGGAAGTCCGTCAAAATCAGCTTTATTAAATTGTAGCAAAAAATTTGAATACCTTTGTACTACAAACGCTTTGCTATTTCTAGGTTTATTTTTTATTTTATTCAAATTAATCTCGGCAAGTTCAAATTTAATTTTCCAACCGTCCTCAAATCCCTCAAAATCATTATCTTTCTCCGGTAGTTGCTCAAGGTTTTCTATAATTCGATTATGATTAAGTCTCATTGCAGCAATAAATCTCATCATGACCGATTTTTCCTGCTCACTTTTTTTATCAGGTAGAATGGCGCGGGTTATAACAATACCAGCAGGCGTTGGGGTAATCATTTCAGAAATTGGGGTTGGTTTATGGGGTTGCATAGAGTACATTGCGATGAACTAAGACGAATTTTTGTTTAATAATAATTTTGCTTTAATTATCACCGGCCTACGGAGTAATACCCACAACCCAAACACCACTCCGCTAAAAAATAAATCCCCTATCATCATATTTCTAAAAAAAGGCAGGCCGAGGGAGTAGGACAGCAATAAACCATCTACGGTTTTTGGATACCAAGTACTGGCAGCCCACACAGCAAAATTAGTGGTGAGGAAAAAGAAAGTAGAGGAAGCGAGCGAACCCATTACAATTCTATGAGGAGAAAAATTTTTAAGCCAATACCCTAAAAGAGCAACAAATGCGAAACTACCATAAACTGTGAGCATTATTGGCATATGGTAAAAACCAATTATTAAGTCACTAATAAACATAGCAACCACAGGTACGCCTACTGCCCACCATCGCGGTAGCACTGCACCTGCTAAAAGCGTCACCGCCACTACTGGAGTAAAATTCCAAACATGAGGAATAAGGCGGCCAATCACGACCAGAACTATTAAAATTATACTGATGAGTAAATTACGTTTCATTAAGTTAAGTTGAAGAATCTAGAATCTGGAATCTAGAATGTTGACTCGCGGAAAGTCCACAAAATTGTTTCGCCCCCTTTAAGTTCATAACGATCAGCCGAAACTTGCGGCTGATCACTTCCTACCCAATATTGCCAATATCTACCACTATCGCCGTTTTTCTTATCCCCAATTTGCTTTACAAACGCGCCGTAGGGTGATTTCTCTGGTGGGTCGTAGTCTAGTTTAAGTTGGCTCTGACTCGTAGCAGTAATAAGTGCCTCAAGCACGCTCTGCTGTTGTGCTATGGTTCCCGCCTTATACCCCGTAATCACACTGCCATCGTCAATAAGCACGTTTACGATTAAAAACTCCTCAAAACCCTTACGCGTCTCTGGGGTCTTAATAAATCCTATTGGAGGTTGCCCTAAAATTGACGGACCATACAAAGCTCCTAATAAAAAAATGCCTGCTGCTGCTAGCAAACCAACAATTATATATAAAGCTTTATGTTTCACAATGGTGTGCTAAAATTAAGAATATGAAGATTTACACTAAAACTGGAGACCGAGGTATAACCAGCCTCTTTGGCGGTAAGCGTGTGTTAAAAAGTGATTTGCGGCTTGAATGTTATGGTACAGTAGATGAATTAAACGCTGCTCTAGGAGTGGTGCTTAATCATACCGGCTCTGAATTCTGTCAAAAACTAATTGAAGATATTCAGAAAAATTTATTTGTTTTAGGATCTGAGCTAGCGAGTTCAGAAGGAAATTTGTCTAGTAATTTAAAACTTATTTCTGAAGATTCTATTTCCAGTTTAGAGAAAACTATGGATACTATCGGCAAAGAGTTGCCGCCTTTAAAAAACTTCATCTTGCCAGGTGGTAGTCCTTTGGCTACTCACTTACACTTAGCACGTACAATTTGTCGGCGGGCTGAAAGAGCAACAGTTCGTTTAGGCCAAGTGGAAACAATAAGGCCAGAAATAATTAAATATCTGAATCGTTTGGCTGATTTGCTGTTTATGGTGGCACGACAAGCTAATCATAAACTAGGCAAAAAAGAAATTTTGTGGCGAATTGATGCTGATTCCTAATATTTAATTTCTCAGTTTAAATTACTTAATCTCGCACGATGTTCCAACACAGGCCAGTTCTTTAGATCCTTTAGTTTGATCTTCGTACTCGTAACTAACAACATTAGAAAAATCAATTTCAGGGAACTTACTAGCTAATTCCTCGTATTTTTCTTTACTGATTTCTTCATAAGGCGCTAATTGATAAACATGCTCATCGCGCGGCAAAAAAGACAAGCCACCAACCAAATCCCAATTTTCATAAACCCAATTCCCCACTTTTAACCATTCGTCCGTAGCCACTGAAATAGTCGTAGAAGGATTATGTTCAGTGAAATGCGACTTAAGCATTTTCCAGTGCTCTAATAGTTTCATGGCTGACACATCACGACGGACAATTGCTCCTTTGGGCGCTTTAATAGGAAACTCTAAAACATAGGTAGCAGCAGAAGCTGCAACTTGTCCTACTTCGGGATGATAAGGCACGCCCATATCTTTCATCATCATAAACAACGGATTATGACTTTCAATACGCACACGGCGAATATAATATTGAGCATGCCGCGGGTGCATACCAGAAGAGGAATCAAACAACTGCGAACCATTGCCCGATGGCTTAACGCATGTAATACAAGTAGAGGAATTTATACCAAAGCGTCTGGCATACTCGCGGTTCACCTCAATGGCCAATTGTCTCATTTTCTCCAAAGTCTGAGCATTACGAACTGCCGGACAATCCCATTGACCAGTAATAGAAACCCCTAAGAGGGCCTCTTCTTCACAATGGTTTTTCCAATCTACAGATAAATAAGGAAAATCAGTTAAGCTAGCCTGGTAAGTGCCTAAAATAGTCGCGATCCTTACTTTCTTTAACAGTGTTTCTTCGGTATCTTCAGAGCGAGCTACTACTTCGGTTAAATTACAAAATTGTTTATTTTTCAAAATAATCTCGCCGCAGGGATTAGTGCCGGTAGTATGAATATCTCGTTCTAGCACCGGCCAGCGGCGGCCGGGTAATTGCTTTTCTAAACTGCCGCGGTTAAAAATCCCCCGTTCGCCCGAGCCGGATTTTACTAAATTTACCCATTCATCTAGAAATTGAGTAAGAGAAGGTTTTTCATTATAAACCGCAGAATTGTTTGCCATGCTGCGTTCTGGATGTTTTAAATAGAACTGCCCGTTCTTGGCATCTCGCATTTCACGATCATCAAGATCGGAAAGTGAAATTAAAGCTGAGCGCCTGACGCCGCCCATTACCACCACTTCACCAATCTTACAAATTATGTCGTGAACATCTAAGGTAGTTAAATGCCGGCCTTGGCGCCCTAACATTTTTTCTTTAGCAAACTCCAATACAGCCTTTAAAGGTCCGGGGCCTGAAGCGCGACCACCCATAGTGTTAAGCCTTGCGCCTTGCGGACGGACTTTAGAATAATCAAATTCAATATCTTTGCCGTCAGACCAAGTTGTTAAACCTAAAGCTAAAGAATCAGACCAACCTTCTTTACTATCCTGTACTACATGAGTAAAAAGCTTAATACCAGTTTGCCGTTTAATAATCGGCAACATTTCCACGGTTTGCCGTTCAACTGAAAAACCTACACCAGTACCACACATTAAGATGTACATAATCTCAGCTAAATCCTGCCAGGAAATCGGGGCAATAAAGGAACAATTGTAAGCACAAACATTAGTGGCTTGGGCGGCTTTACCAGATCCCCATAAAAGACGCATAGAACCCAAAGCGTCCATTTTAAGCATAGCCTGCTTAATTTCATCATATTCTGCATCGGTCAGCTTAGTGACCAGCTTTTCCCGCATATAATCATTATATCGGCTAATAGTTTCTACCCAAGTTTCGCGACGATCTTCTTCGGGTAACCATTTGGAATAAGTACTATAATAAACAAACTCAGATAATTGATTACGAAAATATTTTTTACTCTCCTGGGATAGTTGCCTTACTTTATCAGGTACTTTTTTCTTTAATCGCCTTAATTGAGAATGATCCTCGCGGTACAAAATATAAGCTTTGGCTGTTTTTAACCACTTCGACCTCATTAATACCAACTCCACAATATCTTGCACTTGTTCAACAGTTGGGGTGGTATGACCATCATAAATCTCTTCTAAACGCTCCACTACTTTATAAGCCAAGCGTGATGCTTCGGTACGATTAAACTCACCAGTTTCTGCCCCGGCCTTACTAATAGCTTCGATTATTTTTTTATGGTCAAATTCCGCCACACGTCCATCACGTTTAACAACCTGCACCAATCTGCCAATCGGCGCTAGCGGTTGATCGGTAGTATCCGAAATCGTTTTGGTTTTTTTACTAATTGATATTTGTGTTTGTGGCATGGCAATAGGTTAAGAAAAATAAATTATACAGCTAATTATTTTTTTCTCCGCTTAGCAGATAATCCCTTGAGTTCTTTTTTAAAACTTTCTACATCTTGAAATGATCGGTAGACCGAGGCAAAGCGAATATAGGCAACCTCGTCAAAACTTTTTAAATATTTCATCACAATCTCGCCAATATCTTGAGCAGTAATTTCACTTTTACGGCGCTTCTGAATGTCCCTTTCAATTTTTTGTACTAGACGTTTGAACTGATCTTGGGTAAAAGACCTTTTTTCCAATGAATGCCGCAGTCCTTGTTCAATTTTTTCTTTACTATAAGGTTCTCGTCGTCCATCGCGCTTAATCACTGCCAGATCTAAAATTTCTATCTCTTCAATACTGGAGAACCGAAAACCGCATTTAGCGCATTCCCGACGTCTTCTAATGGTTAAACCATCAGCAGACACACGAGAATCATTTACTTTAGTGTCGTAATAATTACAGGCCGGACAATGCATAGGGCCTTAGTTAGGCTTTTTATTAAACCACAATATATTGTGGTTCCTTTTTCAAGCATAACGCTATATATTGTGTCTGTCAAAAAACAATAAAATTCTCTAGTTTCAGCAATTTTTTACCTAAAAGTAGTTTTTATTAAAGATCCTTTGTGGATAAGTACACCCCCACACCTAACTTTAAACAGTATTAGATTAAAAGATAGTAGATTTTAACAAAATAAGACAAAGATTTAATTAAACAAGGGGTGATATTGTTAGGTATGGGGGTCAAAAAAACCCTTGATTAAAAATCAAAGGCTCTAAAATCACCTCTTTTTAGGCTGATACTGGGTAAGAGGAAGTAAATATTACTAAACCTTATAAAACAAGGGGGGGAATCAGGCATTTATTTTTATTTTAATATTGCTCAATATATACATTTTAGCAAAAAAACAGGCTTTGGTCAATCCAAAACCCAGCAAAGAGTCTAAAATGCCTTAAGTTAATTTTTTAATCCACTGATTAAATAAAGCCTTTATTTCTTCCAGATGTGGTTGCTCTTTGAAAGTGTGGGGGGCATTTTTAATAATATGCATTTCTTTTCTTCCAGGTAGACTATCATAAAAAACCTTTTGGTGCTCAGGTGGAGTAGAATCATCATTCTCACCGACAATCATTAATACCGGCATAGTAAGCTTTTCTACCTTTGGCATAAGGTTGTACTTTAACCTATCCTCTATATGAAACCATTTAAGTCGTTTTTCAACATATGGTGGAGTAGAGCTGCGACTAATATACCAACCAGTCTCTTTCCACTTACGCCATTCTTTGTTCTTGGAACTTTCTAATGATATTTTACCAGATACAACTGTAGAAATAGGAGCTAGTGCTTTAACTTTGTCAGGAAACTTTTCTGCGTACCATGCCGTACTAATACCACCTAAACTATGTCCACATAGGACAAACGGTTCCTTATACCAAGATTGAGTTTTTGCCCAGGTAATAACGTCTTCTAAGTCTTCATAATAATTAGTGGTGGTCGCATCCTCATACTTACCATCGCTCTCTCCTAAACTATTAGTAGTATCAAACCTGACGGCAGTATAATCGTTTTGTAAAAAAGCCGCAGCAAAAGTCTGCACATGTGGTTGTTCCTTGAAACCACCTAAACCATGCATTACAAAAGCTAGCCCCTTTGGGTCAGTAGGCTCTTCAACTACTACTACAACCTTTTGACCCTTGCGGTTTTTTATATTGCACTTGGTCATTAATTAAAAATTACTTTAACTTCTTCCTTATAAAAGCCGGGATTTCGTAGTCTTCATCCAACGACTTAGCTGTCTCATCCTGATCAATCTTGAGTTGTTCTTCATAAACAGGGGCTTTAGCCGGCGCAGAGCGTTCACGCTTTGCTGCTTCGTCTTTCTTAAAACCCTTAGCTCCCTTTTTACCAGTTTCGTCAGCTAAACGCTCTGATTTAAAAAAGGAGAGCGGTGAATAACTGGGGGCAGTGGCCGAATGATTAATATTCTTTTTCGCGAGTTGGCTAAAGCCGGTGGCAATCACTGTGATAAACAATTCATCTTTAAGATTCTCGTCAATTACCGCGCCAAAAATTATTTTGGCATTGGGGTCGGCCGAAGCTGTAATGACCCGTGCCGCTTCATTTACATCATACATTGAAAGATCAGGGCCGCCGGTGATGGTAAAAAGTATTCCTTTGGCACCTTCAATTGACATTTCTAATAGTGGTGAATCAATCGCTGCCTTAGCAGCGTCCACTGCTTTATTTTCTCCTTTAGCAATACCAATACCCATTAAGGCCGAACCAGCGCCAGCCATAATGGCCTTGACATCAGCAAAGTCAACGTTGATCAATCCAGGAATAGTAATGATATCGGAAATCCCCTGTACGCCTTGACGGAGCACTTCATCCACAAAAGCAAATGATTCAAGCAAGGTGGTTTTTTTATCAATCAACTGCAAGATTCGGTCGTTGGGAATAGTGATGATAGTATCAACCTTATCAGCTAGCTGTTCTAAACCCCGTTCAGCAATAGAACGACGCTGGGCCCCCTCAAAACTAAAAGGCTTGGTCACTACTGCCACTGTCAAGGCGCCAGCCGCTTGCGCGAGCTCTGCCACTAATGGGCTCGCTCCCGAACCAGTGCCACCACCTAAACCACAGGTTAAAAAAACCATATCGGCATTTTTCACTGTGTCTTTAATTTCATCTTTACTTTCGTCTGCCGCTTGTCCGCCTAACTCCGGATCCATCCCAGCCCCCAAACCACGAGTAGTTTCTTTGCCAATATGAACTTTCACCGGAGCACGTGACTGATGTAAGGCTTGGGCATCGGTATTAATCGCAATAAATTCAACACCACGAGTGCGAGCAGAAATCATGCGATTGATGGCAGCGCTACCCGAACCACCAACACCAACGACTTTAATTTTAGCAAAGGTTTCGATAGCTGGTTTTACTTCCATAAATTTAGGGGTTGCTAAATAATTAAGGGACTAAAGATTTAAACCACTGCTTCATTCGTTCCGTAACATCCTGAATAGAGGAAAAACGACCTAAGCGCAGACCACCGGAGCGCCCGCTTGACGTTTCAGAACCCCAGCGTGCTAAACCAACGGCGGTGGTAAAAGCTAAATCATTTACCCGCTCTAGGGGACTAGCGATGTCAACAGGATAACCTAATGATGCGGGGAGACGAAATTCTCTTTTGGCCACCTCCACCACGCCTGGTAATTTAGCGCCACCACCTGTAAACACAACTCCTGCTGGCAACATTCCTGAACGATCAATGCGCTCTAATTCTTTCTCAACCAAACTAAAAATTTCCACTAAACGCGCCTCAATAATGTCTGCTAAGTGCCGACGATTAATAATGCCTTCTTCAGCAGAAATTTCTGATAAATCAATTTCCTCACGCTTACCTACTTCAGATGCCTGCGCTTGGCCATATTCCAGCTTTAGGCGTTCAGCTAAATCAATGGAGGTTCTAAGGCCAATCGCTATGTCATTGGTAATATGGCCAGAACCAACTGGTAAAATGGCAGTGTGTAAAGGATCGCCTTCTTCAAAAACCAATATGCTGGTAGTAGAACCACCAATATTTACCAAGACCACACCTAGTTCTTTCTGTCGCTTGGTCAACACTGCTTCGGCATTAGCTAAAATGGCTAAGACTAAATCATCAATATCCACTCCAGTTCGATAAACACATTTCGTTAAATTCTTAATTTGAGCTGACTGTCCTTCAATAATCTGCGCTTCTACTTCTAGTCTCACACCAGTCATGCCAACCGGGTCTTTAATGCCAGCTTGATTATCCACAACAAAACTCCTAGGTAAGACATGAAGGATTTCATAATTAGGCGGCGTGGCGACCGCTTGAGCCGCTTCTACCACCCGATCAACATCTTCTTCTTTAATTTCTCCGTCAGCTTTAGAAACAGCAATCACGCCATGACTGGATTGCGCTAGAATATGGCTGCCATTAATGCTCACCCAAGCGTGTTCAATGGGTGTACCGGTCATACGTTCTACCTTTTCCCAAACTGAAGAAATCGCTGAGACCGCATCTTCAATACTGGTAACCACCCCTTTATGTATTCCTTGCGATGGTACTTCTGCCAATCCTAAAATATGGAGCTCTGCACCATCGTTCGGTTGAGCCACTACAGCTCTAATAGCAGTAGAACCTATATCTAAACCAGTGATAAGATCTTTGGCAGGCATGATTAAAAACTTGCTATTCTATCCTTTAATAATAAGTTTAAGACTGAAGATTTAAGAAAAGGATGGTAAAAATGTAAGATAATATTACTTTAATTATAAACCCTTGCTTAGGAAAGGTAAAGCCAGCTCAGTGAATAATTTAATTGTTCAAGGCAGGTGTTCAATAATCAAAAGTAGCCCCACTAAAAAAGCGGCGGCGGCCATCATTAAGACAATGGCCGCCTGAATATCTTTTATTAACCCCACTTGACCAGATAACCGAGGTTCTACCATATCTAAAATTCTTTCGATAATCGTGTTATTAATCTCTAAAATAATTACTAATACGGCCAAAAGAATTAATAAGGCCCATGCCATAATAGAAAATTCCAACCACCAAGCAACCAATACCGCTAAGACAAAAAGAATCAATTCTATTTTAAAATTCTTCTCTCTTTTAAAAATATAAACTAAACCGTGCCAAGCGAATTTGAAATTTTTTACTAAATGACTCATAAAAATATTTTACTTAGGGTATGCGCTCGGTTTCCTGCTGCCTCATTAGACGACGTTCCTTAACAGTTTTGTGATCATAACCCAATAAATGTAATGTACCATGAACAACTAGAATGTTAAGCTCACGAGCTAAATTATGTTTTTTTCTTTTTGCTTGCTTGAGGGCTTGCGATAAGCAAATAACTATTTCACCGTTTATTTGTTTTGCTGTTTTATCATAAATGAATGACAAAACATCAGTTACTTGATGGTTTCGACGATAACTTTGATTCAACTCACGAATAGTAGCAGGCTTAACCAGTGCCACTGATATCTCATACTGGGTTAGGTTGTGTTGTTTGAGAGCGCGTTTAATCAATTGTAAACACTGACTAGTCCAGCGATTGGGTAGTGATAAATTGGAAATATTCAAAATAGCAATGTTTGACCGAGCTATTTTTTTTAGCTGCCACCGGCCTGATTGACGTCTTACTGGCATTACACCCTGATCCTTGCTTAATGACCTTGTTACTCAGCTATTGCAAACGACTGGTACATCATTTGCCAAGTAGTCAAGTAATCTGCTGTTTCATGCGTGCCAATATTATAACTAAGGGTAATTAACTGGGGGCCTACTGCCAAATAAAGATTTAAACCGTCTAAACTGCGAGCTGCTACAAATTCCCCAATTGTAACAGTTGGCACTTCGGATAAACTCAACGAAGGCACATAACTAATATACCATTCTGCCCCCGACTTCAACTCGGGATTATCTTGCACGATAACTTGAATAAATTCATCAGTGGCCGAAGTAAAAATAACCTCGCGAGATAACTCATCTAAACTTTGTATTTGCCACTCGGCAGGGTAAAGTAAAGAGTAATTATATTGCGGATTTTGGTACTGGAAAAAATAGGAAGAGGCTGCCAATAAGGCCCCTTCACCTATTATGGGATCATATCCTTGTATTACTTCACTGCCATCCAAATAACCATCGTTATCACTATCTTGATTATCCACTAGTGAACCGTAAAGCAATTCTTCAACATCAGTTAATCCATCACTATCAGTGTCTGGGCTGCTAACCGGTGGAGTGAGCGACGGCTGATCTGGATCAGGCTCTTTATTAGAGTCGTCTGCACCATCAAACCCCTTGGGCGTTAAGTAATGAAAACCAACGATTAAATTCGCTACCCCCTGCTCTAAGCTAAAGGTAATATTGTAAGAGGAACCGACGGGGCTGGTATAACTGTAACTAGCACCGGTAACCTCGGCTTGCGGGTCTGTGGGCACCTCTGCTAAATAAATAGGGTTTTGAGGATAATCACTAAAACCAGCGGCTGATAAAGTTTTAGCGCCATTTTTACCAAGCTCTACCCCGCTGACCGAAATAGGATACAAACCACGATCGGTATAATAAAGTTCTAAAGCTGCTTGTAAAGTTTTTATATCAAGATAACGCAAACGATCGCGCTCTAAAGGGGTAAATTCTACTAATGGTTCTTCTGGCGGTGGCGGTGGTTGGTCCACTACTGGTTGATTAGTATTATTGTTAACTACTGGCAGATTAGTGTTGGTACTCGGAGTAGTGGTACCAAAGTTAAAATAAATAATTACACCACCAACTCCTAAAATTATTACTCCAATAACCCACCATAACCAGGTTAATTTGCGGTGACTAGGCGCTTGGGGGGTGGGAGCAGAAGAAGGAGTAGACCCGGCAGAAGTTGGCATTGTATAAATTTCACCCAGTGGTTTGTTGCCTAAAGGTGCAGTTGGCGACAATCGCTCAATGTTTGCTGTTCTTTTGGTTAAACCAAGCATAAAAAACCTCCTTTTAAAATATTAGGTAGTGCCCTGATCTATTTGCTTTAACAAGGAATCAACCTCTTGAAAATTTAGCTCGCCATTAGGTAATTCCAGTAAACGACCGGATCCATTAGGATCATAACCATTACTTACTTCTTCACCATCCATAAAACCATCAGCGTCAGTATCTGAATTTAAAGGATTGGTTTTGTATATCATCACTTCCTCCCCGTCAAATAAACCATCGCTATCACTGTCGGGATTATTCGGGTCAGTGCCAAAATTAAGCTCTTCACTGGTATTTAAGCGATCGCCATCATTATCTTCTAATTCAGGATTTACCACTGGCGGCGGTGGAGGAGGTGGAGGTGGTTGTACAACAGGCTCATTGACTGGAGTATTAATAATATTGTTAGTAGTCGGAGACGAATCTGTGACAGTCCGTGTTAATAACCAATAACCTATTAAGGCAATAGCGGTTAAACCTATAATTACCAAACCAATAATTAGCCACTTTTTCTTACTACCATCATCTGATACTGGTGGCATAATTCCCATCTCAGGCTTGGTAGAAAAAGACTGACCTGTTAGTGACACCGGTGGCGGAGGGGTTGTGGGTGTTGGTGGAACCATTGGGGGCTGATTAGCCGTTCCAGTTGGAATAGTGGGGCTAGGCTCGGTTTCTGAAAAAATATCTTCCACGCCACGCTTTGCTGATTCTTTGGTTATTTCATCAAACATAATAATTATTGCTAAATATTAGGACTTATGCGTTTGTCGTCATTGCCACCCCGATATCAATCAATGAGTGCTTGACTAAGATTGCTTTATTTCCCCGCCAAGGCGAGGGCCCTCGCAATGACATAAAAGGGAGCCAAACGCGTGAGTCCTAAGCATTATAAATAAATTATAAAAGATTTATGGAAAAATAACCAATTACTTGGTTATTGTCAAAGTTCCTGCCTCACTTGCATTACCTGTATAACCAACACCTGGATCAATTTGGGTTACGCCACCAACAAAACCCCCTGTGGAGAGGTCGAAGTATTTCAAATTACCAATTATACCTGGGGTAAATGTTATAGCGCTAATTGGTACTGATGTAGACAACGAGCCAAAACCACTCGTCCCTGCAGCCATAGGTAAAGAAAAATCTGAAATTGTAGCGGCAGCAGCAATAGTTACATTTTGATCATTATTAAATTTTATAAAGTAGGCAAACCCGACCTCAAGATTATCCACTTGAGTATACTTGCTATTATAAAACTTTTGCGGTTTATCAATCGCAGTCGGAAACAAGACATTCCAAGTTCCATCTGCTACTTCAAAAGGCAAAGAAATAAAATTCCAACCAGCCACCATGCTATAGGTATGGGTCACGACTGCAACCTCAAATTCAGCGCTCACGGTTTTGTCTATGGTAAGCTGAACTGTGCAGTTAGGATTTGCACCACAGGCAGCTGCGTCACCCAACCACTGTTTTAATTTATAACCAGCCGCCGGGTTGGCAGTTAGAGCAATGGAAGGGGCAGCTGTAGTTTCAGTGCAATCGCCCGGGCAGTTAATGCCCGCCCCAGTAATAGTGCCATTAACAGGAGGCGGATTCACTGTTAAAGTATGAGTGACTGGCGCAGCTATATCAAAAGTCGCTTTTACTGTTTTGTTACTACTCATCGTCACTTGACAGCTGTTAGGAGCAGGGTTAGAAGTGCAATTCTGCCATCCAGTAAAATTAGAGCCTGGCAAAGCAGTAGCGGTTAAGATAACATTGCTGTTGCCGACATAAACAAGGCTGACTATGCCGCAATTAGGATTACAATTCATATCAACGCGAGTGTCGTCGCTTTTAATAGTACCACTGCCCAGACCCAGTTTTTCTACATTAAGAGTATAAGTATTTTGACTAAATAAAGCTGCTACTGTTTTATTGTTATTAATAATATTAATCTGACACAAACCTATGCCAAAGCAGCCAGATCCCTGCCAACCATCAAAAGTGTAACCTAGGTTTTGTTGCGCTGTTAAAGTAACCATGCTGCCGCTCGCATAACTGGCATTGCAGGTAGGCTGGCAACTAATGCCGGGTACGTCGCTAGTAACCAATCCTCCGCCAGCATTTACTACAGTTAAACTAAAATTACTGGCAGTAAAAGTAGCGGTTACTTCTTTTTTACCATTCATTGTTAGCTGGCAGGGATTATTAGCGCCGCAAGTGGTATCGCCGCTCCAGCTAGTAAAAACCGAGCCACCTGCAGGCGCAGCCGTCAAAGTGATAACAGTATCCTCCTTATAAAAAGCAATACAGCTAAGCTGGCCGTTTCCGCAATCAATGCCAGAAGGATCGCTGGTTACTACGCCTTTGCCACTGCCAGCAGGAATTACCTTTAATTGGTAAGAAACATTCACGTGATTAAAAGTGGCTTCAACTGTGACTGGGTTAGTATTATTAGGCTGAAGATCGCAATCACCCAACAATGGAAGGCCGCAAGCCGCAACAACGATATTATTAACCTTAACTTTCCAGCCGGCAAATTCCGAGCCAGCATAAGCGCTGGCCACTAAAGTTAAAGAATCATCAACAATAAATTCGTCTTCACAAGTATCGCCGCAATCAATGCCGCCTGAGCGCCCCAAAGGGTTACTGGTTACTTTGCCGCTACCATCACCTGCTTTTTCTAACGCAAGTTTATAAACCTGATCAAACTTCGCAGTTACTACAAGATCTTTAGTCATGGTAATAGTGCAGATGCCTACCCCGCCGCAGTTAACATCGCCACCCCAGCCCACAAAAACATTAGGATTAACTGCTATTGGCGTCAAAGTAATAGTTTGTCCGTAAATAAAGTTTTTAGTACAGTCACCAACGTTATTATCGCAATCAATGCCTATTGGGTCAGAAGTAACACGGCCGCTGGTGCCAATTATGCTCACCTCTAATTCAAACTCTTTTGGTTTAAAACTGGCCGTGACAGTTTTTACGCCATCCATAGTCAGGCTACAATCACCCAATCCTGGGCAAACCGCATCTTGACCATTAACCAACCAACCAGTAAATTCCGAACCAATGCCGGCTGAAGCAATCAGTGAAATATTAGTTCCTTCTTGATAAATTTCATTGCAGTCAGCGCCGCAATCAATGCCGGCCGGCGCACCACCAGTTACCAAGCCAGTGCCGGTGCCGGATCGAACCACAGTTAATTTATAATTTACAATTACTACCTCAAAAGTCGCTTTAACGGCCTTGGCGTCATCCATTATAACAATGCAAGAACCAATATCAGAACAAACAGTATCAGAACCATTAACCTCCCAGCCAGTAAACTGGAATCCGACTCCTGCCACTGCTGTTAATGTAACGCTGGTATCTTCCACATAATCATAATCGCAATCTGCGCCGCAGTTAATGCCAGCTGGCAAGCTCATTACACTGCCAGTACCTACTTTGGTAACTGATAAAGTTTCAACTGGTAAAAACTTTGCGCCCACGGTTTTATTACTGCCCATAATAACCGCGCAATCTCCTGTGCCCATGCAACTGCCGCCCCAGCCGGCAAAAACATACCCTAGTTCGGGTGTTGCTGTTAAAGTAACCCAGGGACCGCCCGTATAACTGGCTGACGTCGAAGTGCAATTATCACTGCAATCAATACCTGCTGGATCGCTTAAAACTGTACCCTCGCCATCTTTAGTTATACTTAGAGTATATGTACTGGCACTGAACAAGGCTCCGACCTCCTGATCGCCTGCCATTTGCACGGTACAATTAGTGCCAACGACGGGAAGAATACAATCGCCGCTCCAAGAATTAAAATGAAAACCAGCAGCTGGCGTGGCAGTAAGTTTAACTTCTTCGCCCTCATTATAAATCGCATTACAAGCACCGCCGCAATTTATCTTTAAGTCTTGAGATGCTACTAAGCCTGAACCAGTGCGATTGATGGTTAAAGGCGGATCTTTGTATTTTACTTCTTGCCAAACTTGGGGTTGAATCGCCTGACACTGGTCGTTTGCGTCAATGGGTAAAGTGGGAACAGTTATTTCCGGACTGCCTTTCCAGGTAACACCCAATCCGCCATTATCAAACTCTGCTGTGAAATAAAGCCGAGCGGTTTGCTGATCCATAACCCGATAACGATAAATATAAGAACCAGCAGGGCAGAGAAAATCTTTAGTTTGCTCATTCCAGCAAGTTTGAGCATCATAGCCAGTGCTGCTGCAAGTAGAATCAGCTTTACAATTACCGGAATCGCAATCGGCGTTATCAGCACAAGTTGCGCCCACATTGCCTTCGCAATTAACCAACTTATTAATTGGATCTTTGGGCAGATTTCTACCCAAAGTACTGCTTAAAGTCTGCTGCCAGGAATTCCATTTGCTGGTAGAAAAACCAGGCACGTAACTGCCAGCTGGCAACTGCGGCACAGTGTAATTATGTAACACTGCATAGCGATCAAAAATCTCGCGCATTGTATTTAGGTCGGTCAAACGCTGTAAATCAGCACGCATTTGCTGTTTGCTAGTAACACTTGCCAGATTAGTATTAAACTGCCAACTGTTTTTTAACTCATTATAAATAGTCTGGCTATCTGCGCGGGCGTTGGTATTATAAGACAGTAAATATTCATTAAGCCAAATATTGCCTCCGGCCGTAACATTTGGCGCTGTTATATAAACAGTTTGCCCGCCTTGACCCGCTTCGTAACCATCAATTGTAAAACTACTAATCGTGGCTGAGCTGCCTTGTGGCTTATTCTTGAGCCAGTCCGCGGGAGTTAAACGATTAAGGTTAGTATAAATCCGCAAGCCAATAATGTCTTCGGCATCCTCCACATTAAATAATATCTCTTTTAATAAATCAGGATCGTTTGATTCGGGATTAATTACCAAATCTCGCACCACCGGTGCAGATAACCTAGGTAAAGTTAGTCCGCCTAATACTTTAGCCACGCAATACTTAAATTCAAAATTATAATCGCTATCTTGATAAATAAAAGGATCTTCGCAAATAAACACTTCTACCTCGGCCGAGGCGCTCTTGGTGCCAGCCACGCCCGCATTAGCTGTTACAGTCATGGTCGCCTGCCCATTTTTTCCATTTGGCTCTGCCAGCGTCACAGTGGGTTCAACACTAACAATGCTAGTATCCAATGGTGAAGTAACTGTGATCACATTAGCTGTATCTTTTTCTTGCCAAGTGAAGTTGGCCGCTAACTCTTTCCCATCAGGCGCCAGGGCCTTGGCTTCAAAATCTTGACTTTCCGACACTTTTCTAAAAAGACGTTGCGGCGGTGTTATAGTAACTTGCGCCAGCTGACAAATATAAGAACCAGTAGTGAAAGAAACTTCACAACCAGGCGCCATAGTACAATTAATTAAGGAACTATCTTTTCCTTTTAAATCATTTCCTAAACGAAAGCGATAAAGCGTATTGCCTTCTAGTGGCTCGTTTGGTACAAAATTTAACTTACTTATTCCCGTATTATCATTTACGAGTTTTATTGAGCCAACTACTTCTGGATAAAGTATTAATTCAACATCGTCAAAAAAAGCATTTCCAGCATATTCTATTAATTCTAAAGTAACTGTTTCGCTAGCAGCAACAAAAGAAAGCTCTAACCGCCTCCATTCGTTAACTGCGCCGTTATCATTCACTTTGGCTATTTCCCCGTTTTGATCAACTACAGAAAAATCAACATTCCCTTGCGCCCACCAATAAACACTTGCCTGATATTTCTTCCCAACTGTTAAACCATTAACAATCTGGGTAGTAGGAATCATACAAGGATTCAAACTCCAACTGCCGCTGTTTGCTCTAATATTAGAGCGAGAGGCGCAGACCGGCGTATCCCACTCAATACCCAGCACGTTCTCAAAACTGGAATTAGAAACTAAATTATTAAAAGATCCTATTAAACGAACATTAGTTGATGAAATAGAATTCTTATCAACTAACTTATTAAAAACTGCTGACAAAGCCGTATTGCGGCAAATGTTAGTATCCCCATCAAGCGGCACAAAATCAGTTACTCTCAAATCACCTGGTGTGGTAGTAGTTGTACCTACGGTAAAATATTTGGGATTACTAATTACTGTTACATCATTATTTTCCTCACTCCAAAAACCAATACAGATACCCCCTATCATCACACCATTGCACTTTTCTACTTTTATAGTAACTATCTTTTGAACTGTCACATCACCAGATTCTGTGTCATTTGGTGCGGTAACAGAAGCTTGAGCATCGTCAATCCAGTTTACAGGAATTAAATTAGTTTTATTAGAAAAATTAATTTGCCTATTAATAGCACTAAACCCATCACCTTTCAAAGTAATTGGTTCTGGTAGTGCTGGCTCTGGTAGTAGACCAGCCGGCTTTACTGTATCTGGCGCAAGCGAACATAAACCCGGCGCCAAAGGTAGATTAGGATTATAATCAAATTTTTTATCAGCAGTCACTGAAAGAGCTGGTGGATCATCGTTATAAACAGTTACGGTACTATCAAATTGCGTACCGCCAAAATCTGGCACTTTAACTATTATTTCTCTATCTGTCCAAATATCTTCAGCCAAACATGCGCTAGGCAACGGGTCAGACAAAGTTTCCGCGCCACTGCTATCGGTAAAAGCCACAGTACACAATTGGCCAACCGCCACCCCTAAATTCAAGCAATCTCCAAAATTTCCACCCCTGATAGTCACCCAAGTGCCGGCTGGACCAGTGCTAGGAATAATATCTGTAATATATGGATTACCGTAATAATCCACTTCATTAGATTTTCGAAGCCCTCCGCCTGCTGCGCCATAATCAACTTGTACCCAAGCCTTACCGCTTCTGGGAGGAGGCACATTAAATACTATTTCTTTATTTGACCACTTAGTATAATCATGTATCACGTGTGATAAAGTACCTAATTTAGGAAAAAATACTGCGCTTGTATTAAAGTTTACTGGAGTAGGAGGAGGCGTATCAGTAAAATTATATCCTTTAATTGAAACCCGAGTTCCTTCAGGACCGCGGTTTGGCATCAAAGAACAAATACCAGGACGAATAATATTATTAGCAGTAAATATTGGCTGAATCGCGTCAGCATCTGTAGCAGTAGTGGATAAGCCTAGTCTGGTTTCTACACTAACATTATGCTGACCAGCTGCTAAAACCGGCGCAGCTACCACAATTGTATTAGGACCCCAACTGCCACACATGGCTTGAACGGCTTTAACACTGCCAAAATACACACTGCCAGAACAATCAAAATTCCTGCCCGTGATAGTAACAACTGTAGTTACTTTGCTTTCTGCCCTGCCATTTACAGGTTTCATATCAGTAATTACTGGCGGCCCTGCCGCGGCGCACCCCCCTCCGCCCAGACCGCCGCCCACATAAACATCAGCATCATCGCTTTTTTTGTTTTCAGTTTCAGCATTAACAAAAGCCGGTCCATTAACTGTTTCAGCTAAAGCTGTAATTGACAACTTATTAGCGTTGGGATTAGGTGCCACCGCCTGGTTGATCTCAATTCTATCCGGTGGCGGCGGATCAGATACTGGATCATTGCCATAATCCCAAGCCCAAGTTAAACTGGCGGGTTCAAGAATATTACAATTAGTAGCTATAGCGTTAGCATTAAAATCTTGCGTATCCCCAACCGCTGCTAAATTAGCACTAGAGGGTGATAATATTACTTTATTTACTGGACAAACACCTGGCCCAACTCGCCAGTGCCAAGTGTAATCAGCTACCATAGAAAGACCAACCAAACTGGTAACAGTGTTTTTAATTGTTGCTTCGTACCAATAATTAGATTCCAATGCGGGAACAGGCTTAACAGTAAAACCAATCACCTGATTTATGCTATTTCTTAAATATTCTAAATTATTCAAAACAACAATAGCGCAAGCCAAAGGATCAAAATTAACCGTGTTATTGCACTTTTGTAATTCTATGGCATTAAGATCAATAGTGGTTTCATCCATTACTTCAGTAAAACGCGCGGACACTAAAGCGTTAGTACAAGCATTTTCAGTATTGTAATAAGGGCTTGGGCTTTGAGTATTAGCAGAACATAACTGGTAATCCACTACTTCGGGCGGCCGATTGTCAGTAACGCCTGTAATATCAGTGACTCTGAATTTTTTAAAATTAGAAGTCTTGCCGCCGCTTGTAACTCGCACGCGCCAATCACCCTTGCCTAAAGCGTTAACACCAGTTACTAAAGGAGTTTGGCTCATAATTTCGCCAGCTGTCCATTTATAATCAGGGAGATTAAACTTAGTCGCCTCAATTGTTTCAAAAGTAAGTTTGCCAGGCGCCGCCCCAAATCGTTCGCCCTTAACTGTAATATCCACTGGCAAATTTAAAATATCTTCACTAACAGGATTAAGTTCGCAAATACCCGGTCCGGGCGGATCAGCTGTTACGTTAAAATATTCCGTATTGCTTGGCTTATTCCCGGCATTGGTGCCGCCTAAGGCAGTTACCACCTGCACTTCGTAAAATTGGCCGGCTAAAACAGCTGGCACTTTTACCACAATCTCTGTTTCTTGCCACCAGTCATCACAACCAAGCGGCTGTTCAGCCACAACTTGATTGCCATTGGAGTCAATAAAATAAACCACGCCCTCGGCATTGCCAAAATTCCAGCCACTAATGGTTAGGTATTGCCCTACACCACCCCGCCCAGGCGAAAGCTCACCAATAAAAGGACTGCCAATAATAAAGCCAGTCCACTTATTAGACCAAAAACGATCCACTTTTACTTGTATTGGACCTGTACTTACAGTATAACCATCTTGGTCATAAGCCGGTCCAGTAGTAGCTCCTACTGGCACGCGCACTATGATTTCGTTATTGGCACATGCGGTAACATTGTCGCGGCTGGTGCTGTTCCAGCAAAGAATATTAGACTCGCCGTCAAAACTGCTGTTGCCCGAAGCAAAATCATTAAAATATACTTCGCCATCTTTAAAGAAGTTAGTGCCTTTAACACTTATATGGTCGCTATAATCACCTTTCATAGGAGCAACATCGGTAATAGTTGGTTCGCAATTTATTGTGGTACCAGTTTGAAACTCCCAAACATAGTCATTTTCTAATGGAATTGAGCAAGCATCTTTAATGCCATTAATGCCGCCGATCAAGGTTACTTTATAAAAAGCATTTTCCTCTAAAGTAGTAGTGGCCGCCACAGTTACTATTTGCAGATCATGACCAAAACTTGGATCAGTTAAAGTGATGTTTGACAACACAGCCCCATTCCAGCCATTTATTTTTTCCAATTTTACCGTGGCGGCTGGATCGTTAACCTTAAAGCTGGTGGTAAGCATTGGCTCGTTAAATTCCACCTGAATAGGCGTTTTGCGGCAAACATCAGTTTCGTTTGTTTTAGGTTGAGTAGGCAGCACTACCTCGGGCGCAGTATTATCAGATTCAGTGCCGGTTTTAAAACTCCATCGTTTTATTAATGGCACTTTGGAAAAAATATCCTTGGCCCGTAGCGGATCATACCCAGTCAAACTTTGCAGTGTCACAGTATAAATAGTATTTTCGGCAAACTCATGATCTTGATGGGTAAAACTGATCACATCGTCATTGGGATCAGCCGCGCCTGGATAATAACTATCAAACGCGGCGTCATAAAACAAATTTCCAGCCTCGTCTTCAACGCGGAAAGTATCTTGATTAACAGGTGAAGAACTTTTAACCTCATAATTAAAGCCAGCCTGTGGCGCAAAACATAACTTAACATTTTCCCTGGTTGGTTGCACCCATTTGGTTTTTAAATAATCACTGCCGAAATTTGGTGGCGGCGGGTTGCAGGGCGGAACCGCACAAGCATTGGGACCGCCAGTTGCTTCATACAACTTTCCAAAAACAAAACTAGCAATGGCGAACGAAGTAAGAATAATCACCAAGCCAATTAAGCCGTTGGCTAAAACTTTTTTTGCTTTGGCAATTTGCTCTTGATTACCGCGAGAACTTAACCATAAGAAACCCCCATATAAAATTATGCCAATGGCTATTACTCCCAAAATACCTAAAACAATATTTATAATCCGGGCCACTGTGCTGATTAACTCCACTTGCGTACCTAAACTAGTCTCACCAGCAAAGTTAGTTAAACCGCCAGCGGTTTGCGCTGATGCCACTACAGGCCAGCAGACAACTACTAAGGCCACAATAATTATACTGCCCGAAGTCAGTTTTAAAAATTTCGATGATAATTTATTTTGAGACATTAGTTAACTTCATTAAGAAGTTAATACTTCCCGAGCAATAGCGCTGGCTGTTTTGCCATCTACACTACCGCTAAAATGATCGAGTAATGCTTTAGTTAAGCGACCAAGCTCTTTTTTATCAGTGATGGCTAATTCCTGTTTTAAACTCTGAGCCACTTGGCGCACTTGATCAGCCGCTGGAGCTACTGGTAAATACTGCTCCAAAATTTTAAGCTCTGCTTCCTCACGGGCGGCGAGTTCCGAGCGCTTCCCTTGCTCGTATAATTCCTTGGCTTCACGGCGCTTTTTTACTTCACTGCGTAAAATTTTTATTAACTCATTCTCTGGCATCTTTTCACCGCGAGTTTTATAAACAATCGCCTGATTATGTAAAGCATTTTTTACAGAACGCAAAGCAACAACCCGAACTTGATCTCGTTCTCGGGTTGCCTGCTTTAATTCAGTTTCTATACGAGCTTGAAGCTCTAGCATAAATTACTTAGGTAGACCTCGTTTTAACAAGTTACGCACTCGCGTATTTCTACTTCTACTTTTTAACTCTTCCTCGGTGAGTTGACCGGTTTTCCTTAAATATTCTTTACGCTCCTGAATTAACTTGCCTCGTAAAGCTGCTTGACGACGTTCCTCTTTAGAACGAGGCGGTTCAAAAAAACGTCTTTTTTTCGCCCGCAACAAAACCCCTGATTGCTGCACTCGTTTATTAAAACGTCGGATCAGACTTTCTACTGACTCATGATCTTTCTTTTTTACTTCTATCACTGTTTCGTCACCTCCTACTCTATATAATTAGTATATAACCTCTTACTAGAAAAAGTAAGTATCTATATTATAACTTTTTTTTTAACATTAGTCAAGCCAAAAAAATTACCAACTAATTAAAGCGGCCAAGAGTTAAGCTAATAACGCTACTTCAACTTTATTTAAGAAGATACTTTTAAGCTGGCCTTGTGTTCTAGGCGTTTAATAATCTCGCCCACCACTTTTTGTAAATCAACCGTTTCTTGAATACCGTTTTCCATATCGCGGATGATAATCGTTTCATCCATTAATTCTTTTTGTCCCAAAACTAGAGCAAAACTAGCTCCTAATTTATTGGCAGTTTCTAATTGCGCTTTTAACCCGCTTTTGGTGAAACTTTCAGCTACTGTTAAACCCTGACGACGCAAATCTTCAAACAATTTTAAAGCTTTCTTTTTTGCGCCATCGCCCAAACTGGCAATAAAAATGTCTGGCGAGCGTTTGCTGGGAATAGCCACCTGCCGTTTTTTTAATTCAACAATTGCCCGTTCAATGCCGCCCGCGAAACCAACAGCCGGAGTAGGCCGCCCACTCATTTGTTCTAATAAATTATCATAGCGACCTCCACCGCCAAAAGAAGAACCGGCACCCTCTTCGCCCCAAACTTCAAACACTGTCTTAGTATAGTAATCTAAACCTCTTACTAAATAAGGAGACAACTGATAGGTAAATTCTACTTCATCTAAGTGTTCCACCACTTTCATAAAATGATTGCGGCACTCTTCGCATAAAAAATCAACACTCTGCGGCGCATTTTTATTTATTTCAATTAAGGACTCTTCTTTAGAATCTAATAATCTTAAAGGATTCCGTTGCAACCTCTTTTTAGATTCCTCAGATAATTCGGAGCGTTTGGTGCGATAATAATCAACTAGCGTTTGCCTATAACGCGGACGACACTCAAGGCAACCAATACTATTAATTTGAAAAGTGACTGGCAGAGACAAATTTTCAAATAAAGCAGCCACGGCTAAAATTATCTGACTATCAGCCACGGCGTCGCTTTCTCCAAGCACTTCGAAGTTATACTGCCAAAATTGTCGATAGCGACCAGCTTGAGGGCGTTCGTGTCGCCAATGCGGACCAATGGCAAACAACTTTACTGGTTGCGGCCATGAAAGCATACCATGTTCAATATAGGCTCGAGCAATACCAGCTGTGTACTCGGGACGTAAGCTTAAATGTTCTTCTGACTGATCAACAAAGGAAAACATTTCTTTTTCCACAATATCGGTGGCTGAACCAATTGCTTTGGTAAATAATTGAGTTTTTTCTAAAACCGGTGTTTCAATACGTTCAAAACTGTAACTGGAAGCTATTTTCTCCACTTGATTAATAACAAAATTCCACCAGGGCCAATCGACCGGTAGAATATCATGCATACCTCTTACTAACTGGGGTGGTGTTACCTTCCGGGCTGGTTTATTCATTTTATCATCGTCTTTGGCTATGATCATAAACTTCAATTTAATTAAGGTCAATAAAATTATTAGTAGAATCAGGAACGGAAAACCAGGCCCAACGATCAAAAGGCCAACCACGTACCCAAGCGCGTCCGATCATATCGCTCCGTTCGATCGTCCCAAAACTGCGGGAATCCAAACTGGAAGTACGGTTATCACCTAATAAATAATATTCGTTGAAACCTAATGAGACATCAATATCGCCAGTAGTAATTAATTCCTGAGATAAATACGGCTCTGGTAATTCCACTAAGTTATTATCGCCCTGATCAATAAATATTTTACTGTCTTTGAGTACCAGCTGTTCATTAGGTAGACCAATAATGCGTTTAATAAAAAATTGTGATCGATCACGTGGATAACGAAAAACCACTACTTCTCCTCGCTCGGGTTCACGCAAACGGTATGATATTTCATCAATCAATAAATAATCATGATCTAGAAAATTTGGTTCCATTGAAGCGCCCTTGACATAAAAAGGCTGCACTAAAAAATAACGAATCGGTAAAATAATAGCCAAAGAAATAATAATTACCTTTACCAATTCCCAGATAAATAAAAAAGCCGCCTTGATACCGCCAGGCTCATTATATTGACCACTGAAATCTGGTGAAGTGTTTCTCTTCCACATAAAGTTTCTTGATATACTAAACGACTAAACTCTGTTCCTTTATACTAAATAATTGTATACTAAATTTTGATTTAAGTGAAACTAGCTTATTAAGATTAATCGGCTTTCCACGTGGCGATCCGCCAACCAGCGGATAGCTTTAAGTGGTGGATGATGCCCCGATACAAATCGGGACGACCTCTGCAACCTGCCCCGCACCTTCATTACCTGCTCAATTCTTTTAATTATGGTGGATGCGAGAGGACTCGAACCTCTGACCTCTCCGATGTGAACGGAACGCTCTAACCAACTGAGCTACGCATCCGGAGACAAAAATCTATTAATTAGCTTAGTTTCAATCTGAAGGTGCGGGGTGAAAATGCAGCGCTCTAACCAGCTGAGCTAATCATCCTTAAAATTAAGACCTCTTTTTCTAGTCACGATTAATACTTAAAAGATCCCTTGTTTAAAAAGAATTGACAGTTAAGTAAAGCCAATGTTACCATCTAACTACCTATCTGTAAAGATACGCTATGGCCCTACTCCCTGAAACGACCGTTCCTCCTACTCCACAAGCAACCAACCGGGGGAAATTTTTTTTGTACCTCCTCTTGATTGTGGTATTGCTGTTATTGACCTGGTGGTCACGTCAGCCTCAAGTACAAGCCACTTTTGCCGATTGGCAGCAACACAGTGTTTGGGAAAATATTAAACGTTTGACTGGTAGCCCTGATAAACAATTACGCGGCGAAGTTGATGGTCGTATCAATATGGTGTTATTAGGTATGGGTGGTGTGGCTCACGAAGGACCATACTTAACTGATACAATTATTGTAGCTAGTCTTAATCCGCAAACAGCCGACCTAGGATTATTGTCGATTCCCCGTGACTTGGCAGTCACCATACCTGGCAATGGCATTAGGAAAATTAATAGCGCTAATGCTTATGGTGAAGCTAAAGAACCTGGCAGCGGAGCCTTGTTAGCCAGTACGGTAATAGCTAATACTCTAGCCCTCCCCATCCATTATTATGTACGCATTGACTTTAATGGTTTTATAGGACTAATTAATCAGCTGGGCGGGCTAAAAATCAAGGTGGAACGCGCTTTCACCGACCCGCAATATCCAACTACCGAGAGTTTAACTCGCACTATTAGTTTTGAGGAAGGTGAACAATTAATGTCGGGGGAAAGGGTGTTAGAATATGTACGCTCACGACATGGCAGCAATTGGCAGGGTACTGATTTTGCGCGTTCACGCCGCCAACAACAAGTTTTAATTGCTCTAAAAGAAAAATTGCTTAAATTGTCTACCTTTCTTAATCCCAGACTTTTAGTTAAACTCTATAACACCTTCCAAGAAAATATTGAAACTAATTTGGAACCTTGGGAAGTAATCAAATTATCTAACATTTTTAAAGAGGTTAATACGAATCAAGTCGTTCATCAGGTACTCGACATTGAAACCAGTAATCTTTTGCGTGAAGCTCGCGGAGAAGATGGCGCTTATTTCTTAGTGCCGCGCGGTGGTGATTATCGCGAACTACAACTCTTCGCCAGTGATTTATTAGCTTATGCTACGGCGCGTAGTGAACGGGCAACTATTATTATTGAAAACGGCACTAGTATGCCCGGCTTAGCTCAGCAAATAGCAGCCTTACTAACTGAACACGGCTTACAAGTAATAAGTTATGGTAATGCTGAAAGCAAAGATTACCAAAACACTTTGGTTTATGATTTTACTAATAAGACAAAACCAGCCAGCGCTCAAGCGATTCTTGAACTTTTAGAGCTTTCTCAAACAGAAAATAGTGAAGAGCAGCGCCAACAGGAAGATTTTTTAATTATTTTAGGGCAAGATAAAGTTAAAGTTTTACCTTAATTTTATGAACAAGCCATTAGTAGCAATTATTGGTAGAACCAATGTAGGCAAATCAACGCTTTTTAACCGTTTAGCTTCGCAAGAGTTGGCACTAACTGATCGCCAACCTGGTACCACCCGCGATACTAATCTAATTTTAATTCCATGGCAAGGAAAAAATTTCTGGCTAGCTGATAGCCCTGGACTGGAGAAAAAAAGCAAGGATCCGTTGGGAAAAAAGATGTTAGCCAGGAATAAAAAACTTTTTACTCAAGCGGACGTTCTCCTTTGGTTAATTGATGGGCAAACCGGTTTAACTGGCGAAGATCGGTCACTGCTGGAACTGTTGAAATCAGAGCGCGACAAAGTAATAATGGTGATTAATAAAGTTGATAACTTAAATCTTCGCCGTCAACTATCAGGTAAAATACTATTGGGTTTTACACCACAATTAGTTTCCAGTAAAAATGGTAGCGGAACTGGCGATTTATTAGATCTAATTGTTAATCGTTTAACTAGTAATGCGGTTTTATTAGTGGCTCGCAAATTAGTAGTGATTGGTAAACCCAATGTTGGTAAATCTTCACTGGTTAATGCTTTGATGGGCGAAGAACGATCTTTAGTTGACGCTACTCCCCATACCACCCGCGACAGCCAGTATGGTTGGTTCACTCAGGGCCAACTTAGTTGGTGTTTGGTTGATACAGCTGGTATCAGGCGTCGGTCCCAGGCTGCTGCCTCACTAGAAGCCAAGAGCATTAAACAAGTATTAACTAATTTACACCAAGCAGAAATCATTTTGTTGATACTGGATGGTTCTCTGCCCTTTAGTTGGCAAGATCAACGGCTCGGTGAATTGGTTGCCGCCACTTATAAACCAACTATAGTGCTTATAAATAAAATAGATCTGGTTAAAACTATCGCGCTTAAAGAATGGCAGGCTTTAAGAGGACGATGGCTACCAATGCTAAGCTGGGCCCCTTTAAAACTCGTGTCGGCACTTACTCCCTCTGGCCTGAAACCAATTTTGCCTTTAGCCCAGCAACTCTTTAGCGATTGGCAAACCATCCTCTCGGCAGCCGAAGAAGAAAAAATTTCATCCCAGTGCCAAAGTTTCTTTAAAGCTAATAAAAAGTTTCGTTTTTTGAAATTCAATCAGCTTGGAAGCCGGCCCCCACGCTTCCAACTAGTGTTGGTTAGCCGCCAAGCAGTACCTGCCGCTATCCCTAATTGGTTAATTAAAACTGTAAGAGCTCAAGTACCGCGCCTGGACGCTCTACCAGTAAAAGTAGTCATCCACACTAAAACTGCGGTATAATATTAATAGAGTATGAAATTGATTGTCGGTCTAGGAAATCCGGAGCCGCAATACTCCAATACTCGCCATAACTTAGGTGCTATGGTTGTTAAGTTATTGGCGCGCTCTAGCGGCCAGTCAGATACTGTAGAGTGGCAAACCTTTCGCCAGAAAGCCAAAGTTACCCAATTAGTTATTGATGGCCAAACTGTACGTTTGTCACTGCCTTTAACTTATATGAATGAATCAGATAAAGCCGTAGGCCAATTAGTTAAGTTTTATAAAATCGACCATAATGATCTGTGGATAGTACACGATGATCTTGATTTACCCTTTGCCGCCGTCAGGTTATCTTGGCAATCTTCTTCTGCTGGTCACCGAGGGGTAGACAGTATTATTGAAACGCTAGGTACTACTGACTTCTGGCGCTTTCGTTTGGGTTTAGGCCGGCCACCAGCTTTAATACCTGCTGATAAATATGTGCTGCAACCTTTCACTCCCGAGGAACAAGGGCAGTTACCAATGTTGCTCTCTAAAGCGGTAACTCGTTTAAAATTAGCTTTAGCCGAAGGGCCCAGGCTGGCCTTACATAAACACAATGACTAAAACAAAAAAACCCTTAAAGCCCTGCAGTTTAAGGGATCACCTACTAGCTTCTACTTACTAGCGTTAAGATTACCTGGAAAACCAGCTAACCTTATCTTTGCAGGCCATTTCTCGCTAAGGAGGGGTCGCGATATTATAACCGCTAGTAAGTAGAAGCTAATGGGCAATGTTCATCTTTTTATAAGGTAAAAACACCTTATCAAAAAACATTCTACCAGTCAAGACTATAAGTTACCTGTGCAAAATCTTAATGTCAAATTAGCCGAAGAGCTTCAAAAAGCATTGAAGGAGCGCTTTAGTTCTGTTGTTAAAGAGCTTAGTTTAAAATTGCCTTTTAACTTATCAGCGCTTTCTTACTTAGCTGTTCACACTTCCACTGACCAATTCTCTCAAGGCGCTTGGTGGTTCCTTAATGACCACAAAGAAAAGGATCAGGTGTTGAAATTGATAAAATTTTGGCAACAATTATTCCATATCGACGGGCAGTTTTATATCTTCCCCGAAGACTTTTTTAAATTTTTATCTAAGCCTTCGCCGCGCGGGTGGTTAATTGGCTCTAGTGAACATTTAACCCTTCCGCTGCCAGAACCAAAAAAATTAGAAGCTGCTACTTTAAAACTAAAAGTCAAAGAACGGCTCACTCCCACTGTCTTGTTAAAATTATTAGATAAACTGGGTTACCAACCAGGGCCTTTGCCAGCAGTGGGTGGTTGGTATCTTAAACGAGGTGGCTTAATAGAAATTGCGATTTCGCCCGAGCAATTAATTATCATTGAATTCACAGGTAACATTATTAATAAGATTCTAGAGCGGTCGGTAGTAACTACCCTGCAGCAGTCAAAGCAGTCTGTCATTATTGCTCCTCTTATTTTAAGGCCATCAACAAATATTACCATTTCCGATTATCTTACTACTAATAATTTGCTATTCTGCCCCACCGTCGGGTTTAAATCTAATCAAAGTAAAACTAAGCAATTAATCGCTACTCCATTTAGCCGCGGCCTAGTCTGGTTAGAATCTACTCCATTATTTGGTGGCCGCTGGGAAGATATTAAGGCTTTTATCAAACAAGAAGAACGAGCCGGCTACCAAGTATACATCCTCACTCAAGAGCCAATCAAAACCAAGCGCCTTTTAGCTGAAGATAACAAAGCTACTATCATACCGGTTGATTCCGAGATTGGACCATTGTTATCTGGTTTTCGTGATCAATTGGGTAAGCGCACTTGGCTCTGCGACCGTAATTTAGCCTGGCAACAAAAAACCTATGGCTCAACATATGTTTACTTGCCGCTTGACCACTTAAAGCGTGGTGATTATCTGGTACATATTGATCATGGTATTGGCCGCTTCCTTAATTTAGCTAGCGAAGGCGTTAATGGAACTAAACACGATTACTTTGTGATTGAATATGCTGATAATGACAAGCTCTATGTGCCAGTAGAAAACGCTGATCGTCTCTCGCGTTACATTGGTCAACCGCACCCTAAATTACACCGCTTGCATGGCGCTAGTTGGTCTCAAGTTACGAAAAAAGTAAGGGAAGAAGCAGGCCAGGTAGCTAAAGAATTATTAGAACTCTACGCCAAACGTACTATTGCTAAACTTAAACCCTGGCAACACTATGCTGACGAGCAAGAATTAGCAGCCAGCTTCCCCTGGCCCTTGACTTCGGATCAATTAAAAGCCTGGTCTGAAATTTCAGCTGATTTAGAAAGGGAAACGCCAATGGATCGATTAATTTGTGGCGATGTTGGTTTTGGTAAAACCGAATTAGCAGTCAGGGCCAGTTTTCGGACAGTGCTCAACCAAAAACAAGTAGCCCTATTAGCTCCAACCACCATTCTGGCGCAACAGCATTACGATACTTTTAGCAAGCGTTTTAAGCACTGGCCTATAAAAGTTGAACTGCTAAGCCGTATCCAAGAAGCATCTACAACTAAAAAAATAGTTAAGCAAATAGCGGCAGGTGAAGTAAATATTATCATTGGTACTCATCGATTATTATCTAAAGATATCTCTATCCCGCAGCTGGGTTTGCTAATAGTTGATGAGGAACAGCGTTTTGGTGTTAAGCAAAAAGATATTTTAAAAAAACTAAAACCCTCGCTACATGTTTTATCGCTCTCAGCCACCCCCATACCGCGCACTTTGCATATCACGCTTTCTGAATTAAGAGATTTAAGTTTAATCACTACACCGCCATGGGGCCGTAAGCCAATTCACACTGAATTTACTCCTCAAAACACTAAATTAATCAAGCAATCAATAACTCAGGAATTGAAGCGTAAAGGACAAGTATACTATCTAGTGAATCGCATTGCCAAAATTCCTGCCGTACTAGTTAAATTGCAAAAACTGCTCCCTCAAGTAAAGATCGGTGTAGCACATGGTCGTTTACCAGAAAAAGAACTAGCGCAGATTATGCACAACTTTGATACCCAAAAAATAGACGTACTGCTAGCCACCACCATTATTGAAAATGGTTTGGACTTGCCTAACGTTAATACCTTAATTGTGGAAGATGCGGAAAATTTTGGTTTATCTGATCTTTATCAATTGCGTGGCCGCGTTGGTCGTAATGATCGCCAAGCTTATGCTTACTTTTTCTTTAATCAAAAAAACAGTACGCCTTTGGCACAAAAACGCTTAGCCGTCTTGGCTGAAGCAAAAGAACTTGGCTCTGGTTTACAAGTGGCTTTGAAAGATATGGAGCTCCGAGGGGCTGGCTCAATTTTGGGCACAGAACAGCATGGTCAAATCGCGGCGGTAGGTTTGCAGCTTTATGGCCGTTTGATTGCCCAGGCGATTGAAGAATTAAAAACAGGTGAAACTTTGCCTCCCGTACCAGAGGTCACCTTGCGGCTACCACTGGAAGGTCGCATTGACTCTAAATTAATACCAGATGAAAATTCGCGTATCAAACTTTACCACAAACTAGCTAACATCCGTCGCCGCGATGAACTCAAAACTTTTCCCGAAGTACTGCTAGGACGGGAGCTGGGTAGCAGCCAAGTTGATCAACTCTTTAATAATTTACTAACTTTATTAGAACTTAAATTATTAGCCGAAAGTGCTCGTTTAACTGAAGTAAGCTGCCACCAAGAAGGAGGGATTGGCTATTTTGAAATTACTTTTATGCAACAAACTACTGCGGAGTCGTTGGCGCAGCTATTAACAGCTGATCCGGTCTGGAAATTTTCTACCGACGTCTTAAGAGCTGATTATCCGGTGAACGACAACTCTTGGATCCCTTGGCTTACTAAAAGTCTGGAACTATTGGGTAAATAAACAGGAGCTATTTGGAAGCTCCTGGTTGCTCATTAAAAAGCTCTAAGTTATTTTTTCGCTTCCTAGCATCTTGCTCCAACTTTTCTAATAAAGGATAGCGTTTTTTTATTTCTTTTGGCGCTGCCTCAATACCTAGTTGCTGATTCATCTCAAAAGTAGCGCGAGCAGCTTCTTCCTTCCTAGCTTTTTTTTCTGCTTTTTCTTTTTTTAATTGATCAAAAAATTCTGACGGTGGCTGTATTTCTCTTGGCATAAATGTCCTTTTTAGTTTGTGAAAAGTGATTAGTTTGTTTATTCTTATAGTAACAGGTTATTCTTATAGTAACAGGTTATTCTTATAGTAACAGGTTAATTATTTTTTGTTAAGCTCGATGTTTTTAGACCACGACTTACCCTACTGGCTGGCTTGGAACCGCTCGCCAAAAATAGGGCCAACGCGTTTTGCTCAGCTACGACGCGCTTTTGCCTCGTTACAAGAAGCGTGGGAAAGCTCAGGGCAACAACTTAGGCAAATCGGTTTTGATGATAAATTAGTGAACGAGATAATATTGCACCGACAGCAAACTGATGTGAACCAAACCTACCAAGAAATACAAAATCTGAAATTGAACATTACTACGGCTGCTAGTCAAGACTATCCTAAGTTGTTAAAAGAAATTGCCGATCCGCCTCCCGTACTTTACTGGCGTGGCAACTGGCAATGTTTAAATTTTCCCTGCTTAGCCACGGTTGGAGCAAGGCGAATGACAAGCTACGGCCAGCAAGTAGTTGCTAAACTAATCCCTACTTTGGCTCAGGCAGGACTAACGATAATTTCTGGCTTAGCTTATGGTATTGATGCAGCCTGCCATCAAGCTACTGTTATGAGTGGGGGTAAAACAGTAGCAGTGCTGGCTTCAGGCTTGGATCAAATCTACCCGTCAGCTAACCGTCATCTGGCGCAAAAAATTTTGGAGGCTGGCGGCTTATTATTATCTGAATTCGCGCCTGGCACTCCTCCCTTAAAACAACACTTCCCTATTCGCAACAGAATAATCGCTGGCCTGGCCCGCGCTACTCTGGTGATTGAAGCTGCTACCACATCGGGGGCTTTAATCACTGCTAAGCAAGCACTAGAATATAATCGAGATGTTTTTGCCGTACCCGGCAGTATTTTAGGTGAGCTGTCAATAGGCACTAACGAATTAATCAAACTAGGGGCGACGCCCGTGGTTAAAGCAGAAGATATACTTTATAGTTTTAATCTTAAACCCCAAGAACAAGCATCTGCCTCACGACCACTTTTCGGCGTCGAGGCACAAATTGTCGCTTTGCTTAAAAACGAACCATTGCACAGCGATGAGATAGCACGCAGTCTGCAATTACCAGCTGGCGATATTACCGCTAAATTAACCTTATTAGAACTAGAAGGAGTAATTAAAGAAGCAGGCCAACATAAGTTTATTAGTGTAAGCTGATTTGCAATTTATTAGTAGCTTGTGGTATAAACAAAACTGAATCCTTGTCCAAGTTTACAACTTATCTTAAATCTGTACGATAAATATTAATTAAAGCCTTATTGATGTATCATATTATCATAATAATTAATCAACCTCTCAACTACTCGCACCATTTATTTGTTGAGCGAACTTGATATACTGGGTATGAGCAAAAAGTTAGTGATTGTTGAATCTCCTACCAAAGCTAAAACTATTAGCCGGTTTTTAGGTAGTGATTTTGAGGTGGTTTCTTCTTATGGGCACGTCAGGGATTTGCCTAAAAGTAAATTAGGAGTGGCTGTAGATGATGATTTTTCGCCCCAGTACATTATCCCAATAAAGGCTAAAAAAACTGTTACTGATTTAAAAAAGCAAGCCAGCCAAGCTGAGCAGATTTATTTTGCCACTGATGAAGATCGCGAGGGTGAGGCTATTAGCTGGCACCTCGTAGAAGTAATGAAAACGCCGAAAGAAAAAATAAAACGCATTGTTTTTCATGAAATCACTAAAGAAGCGATTGCGGAAGCTTTGCAAAACCCCAGGCAACTTGATCTTAATCTAGTAAATGCCCAACAAGCGAGAAGGGTGCTGGATCGTTTAGTGGGATATGAACTATCTCCTTTTTTGTGGAAAAAAGTCGCCCGAGGACTTTCCGCTGGGCGTGTTCAATCAGTAACAGTTAGATTAATTGTTGAACGTGAACGAGAAATTCAAAGTTTTACTCCGCAAGAATACTGGACTATTGAAGGTAATTTTAAAAAAGATGGTGTAGAATTTATTGCCTCGCTCTTCCGTTTAAATGACAAAGTTTTGGACAAATTTTCCATTGGCACCAAAAAACAAGCAAACGACGTAGTTAAAGATTTAACTAACAAAACCTGGAAGGTTGCTAGCATTAATCGCCGACCTACCAAGCGTCAGCCTCCCCCGCCTTTTACTACTTCCACTTTACAACAAGAAGCAAACAGACGTCTGGGCTATTCAGTTAAACAAACTATGATGCTAGCCCAGCGCTTGTACGAGGGTATGGAATTAGGTAGCGAAGATTCAGTTGGTTTAATAACTTACATGAGAACTGACTCGGTTAATTTAGCAAACAAGTTTTTAACCGAAGCTAAACAACTGGTTTCTCAACAGTTTGGTGAGCGCTATGCTTTATGTTCTCCACGCCGCTTTGCTACTAAATCCAAATTAGCCCAAGAAGCTCATGAAGCAATCAGGCCAACGCTAGTTAATAAGACTCCAGAAACAATTAAGCAATACTTGGATTCAAAAACCTATAAACTATATGATTTGATTTGGCGGCGAGCAGTAGCCAGTCAAATGCCGGAGGCCGAACTAGAAGCTACTACTTTGGAAGTAGCGGACCAAGAAAAGAAAAATGGTTTTAAAGCTACCGGCCAAAAATTAGTTTTTGATGGTTGGTTAAAACTAGCGCTAGAACTACCCGAAGAAAAATTATTACCCAGCCTAAATGAAGCTGATCCGCTTAAATTAACTAAAGCCACTCCCAACCAGCACTTTACTGAACCACCAGCTCGGTATTCAGAAGCTACTTTAGTTAAAGCTTTAGAAGAATATGGTATTGGCCGGCCTTCAACTTACGCTCCTACTATTAGTACTATTATTGACCGTGGTTATATTGAGAAATTCGAACGGCGCCTAAAGCCAACCGACCTGGCAATGCTGGTGAATGATCTATTAGTAAAACATTTTCCTAAAATTGTTGATTTGGAATTTACTGCTTCAGTTGAAGAAGAGCTTGATAAAATAGCTGAAGGTAAACACCAGTGGCAAACCACTATTAAAAAATTTTATACACCTTTTAAAGAACAGCTTATTATTAAAGAACAAGAGGTTTCTCGTAAGGAAGTAATGAAAGAGCGCGATTTAGGTATTGATAGTACTAGCGGCTTACTAGTTAAAGTAAGGATCGGCCGCTATGGACCTTATTTACAACTTGGTGAAGCTAATAAAGACAAAGAAAAACCACGCTTTGCTTCTCTTTTGCCTAATATGACAGCTGAAACCGTAACTTTAGCGCAAGCCGAAGAATTATTAAAATTACCAAGAACTTTGGGTAATGATGAAGATGGAAAAGAAATTGTCGCTGGCATTGGCCGCTTTGGACCGTATGTTAAACGAGAAAAAGAATACCGTTCCTTAACACCCACTGATGATGTTTTAACTATTACTTTGGAGCGAGCCATAGAACTTTTTAATACCCAGTCACCTAAAAGCGGTACTATCGCCACTTTAGGTCACGATCCAAAAACCAATAACGAGATTGCAGTAAAAACAGGCCGCTTTGGACCGTATGTTACCAATAGTCAGCTTAATGCTTCAGTGTCAAAAAAATTTGATCCCAAAACTATCACCTTAGAACAGGCACTAGAATTGTTAGAAAAAAAAGCTAGTAGTCCTAAAAGGAATAGAAAAAAGAATAACTGAAGAACACTAGTTACTGCCCCCTCTAAACAAATTCAATAACCTACTACGCTTCTTGTGGTAGTAGTTTTTAATATGGCTTTTGGCCTGATTGGTTTTAATAAAATTAAGCCAATCTTCATTGGGCCCAACGCGATGTTTATCCACTAGAATTTCTACCACATCACCGCTTTTTAAAATATGATCAAGCGGAACAATTTTATCATTCACTTTAGCTGCGGAAGTGGTATGACCAATATCAGTATGAATATGATAAGCAAAATCAACAGGCGTCGCTTCTTCCGGCAAGTCAATAACATCCCCTTTGGGGGTAAAGACAAAAATACGGTTTTGAAAAATATCAATTTTTAACAAATGTAAATATTGTTCATTGTCTTTTAGGTCTTTTTGCCAATCTAATAATTCCTTAATCCATTTAAGTTGCTCGGGCGGCAGTGTAACTATTCGGCGTTTCTTCCCTTCCTTAAAATGCCAATGCGCTGCCACACCATATTCAGCTGTTTCGTGCATTTCTACATCTCTAATTTGAAATTCCACTATGGCTCCGTCTTTGCCAAACACGGTAGTGTGTAGTGAGCGGTAAGCGTTAGGCTTTGGTTGCGAAATATAATCTTTAATTCGCCCTGGCATTGGTTTCCACTGGCTGTGAATTAATCCCAATACCTGATAACAACTGCTAACATCCTTCACCACTATCCGTAGTGCCACTAAATCATAAACTTTGCTGATATCCATATCTTTGCGCAATAGTTTACGATACAAACTATAATAATGCTTAACTCGCCCGCCAAGATAAACTGGCTCCAGTTGGTTATCTTTAAGTAGAGCTCGCATTGCCCTAATCATCTTATTGACGGTATTTTTTTGTTTAGCATAACGTTCGGCTGTGGTTTTTACTACCCACGCATACTCATCGGGATAAACGTATTTAAAAGCCTCATCCTCCAATTGTCCTTTTAATTCACCAATACCCAAACGATTAGCAATTGGGGCATAAATTTCCAAAGTTTCGCGCGCAATCCTCTGCTGCTTTACCAACGGCAGAGCGTCCAGAGTTTTTAAGTTATGCAAACGGTCGGCCAATTTTATCAAAATCACCCTCACGTCTTCAGCCATCGCCACAAACATCTTACGCAAATTTTCAGCATAACGTTCTAGGCCACGATATTTAATCTTACCCAATTTAGTAATACCGCGCACCAAATGAGCCACTTCTTTACCGAAATTTTTTTCTACCTCTTCTAGTGTAACGTCAGTATCTTCGGGGATATCGTGTAGCACTCCTGCCATGACAGTATCAAGATCCAGATTAATCCTGGCCAAAGTGTATGCTGTCTCTAATGAATGCTGAACATAATCAGTGCCGTCTAGACGCTTTTGCCCAGCGTGCGCCTTAGTAGCAAAATCATAAGCCAACTGAAGCATGGTGGTGTCTGCTTCAGGATTATTTTTCTTTACTAATTCTAAAATGTCAGAAAAAGTATGCATAACTTAGATACTCTTTATTTACCATGTTAGGACATTAATTTCAAGTAATTAACAATGAAGCCTCTTCGGCTTTATCCAGCCTTCGTAGCCGAAACTACTTCGGCGGAGTAGGCCAGCTGTGGCATCCTTCATTTCTTCGGCAAAATCCCTGCCTTGCCGGCAGGCAGACGCCGAAGTCCGCCCCGACGGACGAAGGCAGATAAAAAAATCGTTTCTACAAAAACGACTTTTCTCTGCTAACTGCCGGCCTGTCTTTTTATTGTTATTTTAGCTTATCTACTAGTTGTTGTAATTCTTCAAAAGAATAATATTCAATTTCTACTTTAATGGTTTTGCCTTGTTGTTTAATTTTAACTTTAGTGCCCAACAGTTGCCGTAACTGATCAGTAATTTCTTTAAACTCCGCCACTTCAGTTGACGTGCTCTTTTGATTCTTGCCTTTTAACCGTTTAACTCCCCAGGTGGTTTCCTTAACTGTTAAACCGTCACGTAAAATGGATTTAAAAAACTTTTCCTGTTCCGTTGCTGTTTCCAAACTAAGGATTACTTTGGCGTGCCCCAGAGTTAATTTACCACTAGCCAATGCCTGTTGAATAGCGGGTGGCAATTCTAGTAGCCTAATAGTATTGGCAACTTGCGGACGCGACTTACCAACTTGCTTAGCTATTTCTTCTTGAGTTAAATTAAATTCATCGTGTAGTCTTTTATAAGATATAGCTTCCTCAATAGGGTTTAGGTTTTGGCGTTGAATATTTTCAATCAAAGACAGCTCTAAATGCTGTTGCTTGCTGGCTCCTCGCACTATGGCCGGTACTGTTTTAAGACCAAGTTGCTGAGCGGCACGCAGACGCCGCTCACCGGCAATTAACTGCCAAGTGCCATCGGCCTGAGGCGAAACAACTAAAGGCTGAATAATACCATGTGCCTTAATTGAAGCAACCAACTCATCTAAACCTTGATGATCAACTTGGTGGCGCGGTTGATAAGGGTTTACTTTAATCTGCTCTGGTGGCAGCGAGGCCACTAACTCGCCTTGCTCGGTAGTGGGTGAGCTAAAATCTTTCCTAGGTGCTACTGAGCTTTGATTAATTATCTTTTTGGGAATTAAAGAACCCAATCCTTTACCTAATTTAAATGGTTTGGCCATCTGGTCTAACAGTTAATAATATTTCCTCGGCTAATTCTTTATAAGCTTGAGCGCCGCGCGAGCTAGGATCATATTGCATTATCGGTTGCCCAAAGCTCGGTGCCTCGGCTAATCTAACATTTCTTGGTATCACTGTTTTAAATAATTTATTTGGAAAATACTGCCCCAACTCACCTTTTACTGCCTTGGCTAACCGATTTCTAGTATCAAACATGGTCACTACAGCGCCCAAAATACCTAAAGTTGACTTTAGATTATTTTGAATTAAATTAATAGTATTTAGCAGCTGCCCCAGCCCCTCCAAAGCATAATACTCTGCTTGCACGGGTATTAATAGCTTATCCGAAGCCACAAGAGCATTAATAGTAAGCAGGCCAAGGCTGGGTGGGCAATCAATAATAATAAAGTCATAATTAGGCCGCACTATATCAATTATCCTCTGTATTTTATATTCACGGCCGTCTACTTCCACCAGTTCAATATTAGCGCCAGCTAAATCAGCGTGTGCAGGCAGAATATCTAACCTGCTAATGGTTGTTTGGCGTATCGCACTATCCACGGTTTCTGGCTCAAATAATAAATGATAAATATGCCGCTCTTGGTCTCTAACCTTAATACCAACTCCTGCTGAAGCATTAGCCTGTGGATCAACATCTACTAATAAAACTTTATTATCAGCTGCTGCAAAGTAAGCTGCTAAATTCACAGCGGTAGTAGTTTTTCCAACACCACCTTTCTGATTAACTAACGTGATAACGAGTCCCATAGTTCTTTAGTTAGTATAAAGGTTTTATTACCCTTTTGACAATTTTGTATTTGTTAACTATGATACTGAGTGCAATTTCTAATAATGGATTTAGGCCGGAGTGGTGGAATCGGTATACACGCGGGTCTCAAAAACCCGTTCCCGCAAGGGATTGAGAGTTCGAGTCTCTCCTCCGGCACCATAAAATCTATTCGTACGGTTCCCTGCCAGCTGAAGCCTTTGGTGTAGGTGGGGACTCCGACCAGCGGCACCACCTGTACGGAACAATCATAAGAGCTCAACTCTGCCCTATAGAAGCCCCACCGGCCGGCCGTGCTTGACTTATTTGTGATATTAAACTATACTGCCAAATAGTTAGGATAAAGTTTCGTAAACAACTTAACGCTTAGTCGGTAGGCTTGAATCGAAATAGTCATCCTAATATCTCTCAAAGAAAGGGGGTGACTATAAGTTTCATGACCTACCAAAACGAAGATAATACAGGTGGAGGACAAGGATTTAACAACGACCAAGGCGGTCGCGGTGGTTTTCGTGGTGGACGCGGTGGTTTTAACCGCGAACCTCGTCAACTAGTGGATGTAACAGCTTTGGGTATCAAATGTGCCAATTGTGGTACTGATGTAACCCAGCTTCCTTTCCAACCTGATCCAGCAAGATTAAATACGATTCGTTGTCGCGATTGCTTACGCAAAAGCCGACCACCTCGTTATTAATTAGCGAATTACTTATTGCAAAACCCTCCCGCCGACTGGCGGGAGGGTTTTTGTTTGCTAAAATATATCTGGTAGACCTCGTGAGACGCAGTTGGAACCAGCTTATTGAGGAATTGCAGGTTTGGCAGCAATTGCGGGAGACGGGTGCGGCACTGTCAGCTAGTGCCTAAAGTTACCCCACCCTTCCAACCACTATTGTTTATATGTGGCTCCAATGGGTGTTGGTGAGGAATGGTGCTCTTGAGTCAATTGATATAGTATAAGAATATATGTTCACTTACCTACAAAATCAATTCATAAAGCACCGATCACTCATTCGTTGGATTATAGTACTGACAACGACGCTGATTTCATTATATTGGTTATATCATGCGGGTCAGGAAACAGATAAGTATTACGATTTGATGTTTTCAAAAAACGAATTGAAAGTACAGGCATATTGGAGCGGCGGAGGACCAATGCTTGCCCAGTTAGGTATGATAAACTACTACACCCAGGTGATTACGTTTAATCTATTAGTATACTTACCCCTTTATTTCTTGTGGCCTAACAAGAAACAGTTGTAATTCGGATAATATATAAAACCGCCCTTTACGGGGCGGCTTTTGTTTTTTAGTGGGCAACACTGGGGAGGTGGTAAAATTTAAATACGTTTTTAATATTATTCCTTGATGACGCCCGAATCAAAGACTTTTGACGCTGTTTTCATTGTCAATAATGAAGTACCCAATAAGAGGATCCAGAAAAACATTGATAGTGCTACTGACTCAAATCCTCCCAAAAACCAAAATAGAGTTAGTAATATAAACCAAACTAATCCCAGAAGTAATCCATTGTCTGTTGCGACGGAATCTTTTTCGTTTTTTGCCATATAAGCCAATGGTGAGGCACACATAGCATAGGCAAAAATTGTTAATAGAATTGGATGATTTACATTTTGTTCTAGCATTTGAACAATGAGGTAATCGAAGATTAAATATACCCAAAGGAGTATCAAAAAATTGGTATAAACCAAATTCATAAAACCAAGCGTGAAAAACATTTTTTTTCTCCTTTTTTCAATTGCACGTTGCAAAAGACCGTAAAACAACACTGAGGGTAACATGGCTAGGCTAAAAATCCATGGCATTATAAAGCTGGCTATGGCGCCAAAAATTACAATCGGCCATTCTCCAATTACAATAAGCCAAATCCCAGTTATTGTACCACCTGAATAATTAAATATAAACCATGTCGATAATAATCCAGACTCTATCATATTACCTGTAATTTTAAATTGGTTTTTCATAATATAATTATTTCTTTAATTTTTAATTCTTCCAAGTAATACTTGGTGATATGAAAGCTATATATTTAAAGTCTTATTTCTAAATACTGAGCCTAGCTTTCGAATTCGGTAAAGGAATGGGTATTATATACCATCTAGTGCTTGATTTTTCTATTAACTTATTAACCTCTTCAACCTTTAAATTATATTCGGATATTTTATCATCATGAATATCTAGGTCATTTTTGTATGCGTACAACAAATCATTATATTGATCAACTTTGTTATTATACATATCGATAAAACCATTAGCTTCTAAATAATTTAGTTCTTCCTGCAACCCATCTAAATTTGTGCTTTCAGCATTAATTTTATTCTCTAATCCCTCAATAGTTTCCTTTTCGATTAGGAGGTATTCATCAAGTCGCTTGATAGCTTGGGTGTCTTTTCGGTGATAAAGTTCTTGTCCACCCCATATTATTCCATTAATGATAACAAAAACTAAAATGTATTTTACAATTATCCACACTTTACTGTCCAAAGGATCATTAGCGTAATTTACATTACTTTGTGAATTTTTATCATTGGTATTAATTTGGTTCATAAAGTAATTATTTAAAATATTTAGCGTGTTTTATTCCAACGAAGCTATATAAGTTTCAACCTCGTCAGTAAAGCTATTTAATAAATTTGTTGAAATAATAACCCCCAGACTTTCAAGTTCATCGGAATTCACCATAGAAGGCACGCCGATCATGCATCCATTTTTATCAACTGCAAGGCCACCTGAATTTCCGTAGCTGATTTTTGCCGAGGTTATTATTAAATCATCACCCGGAAAACTACTCACAATTCCATCTGTAATAGTAAGCGAATATCCACCACCAATGGCAGGGTAACCAAATATACGCACAGTCTCGCCCAGCTTTACATTTTCGTTTTGGCATCGACCGCCGTCATCAAAATTAGGAAATTTTCTGGGATAAGCACCAGCGTATTCGCTTTTTTCTTCATCATAGTACGCAGCATAAATTTCCATAAACGCTAAATCATATCGATCACTTAAATCAGGCAATACAATTGGATGCGCTAAATAGATCTCATTCGGCTGACCTGTGATCACGTCTGGTAGTATTACCATACAACCCGTTTCATCCACGTGAATAAATGTCTCATCCTGTGGCACGATATGTGCGTTAGTCAAAATCATCCCATCGTCGGTAATAATTGTACCGGAGCCACCAGACATCTCTTCTCCGGGCACAGTACTCGGGCAATAGATATTCACTATCGATGCAATGACATCACTTTGATTGTAAGTATCATTACTGTTATTCGCAATTTTATTGGATGTCTGGGCGGTGTTAGAGATTGTAGTTGTATCCGTCTCCTCATCAATCAAGCTACCGATTACACCAAAGATAATCAATAAAATAAGTATGCCTGCTGCAAAATTGCGATGAAACCTGTTTCGCATTGTGTCCGGATCTGTTGGTTTTTGTTCTGGCATCAACTCATATCGAAGCCGTTTTAGTTTCCTACGCTGGTTACATGACGGGCATACATTTTTTAACCCGGTATCAAGGAATATCCAAATGGCAAGGATCGGAAAAAATAAAAAAATGGCTATGTAATACCACCATCTCCAAGGGTCCAAAGTTTTTTTTAGTGAAGGGCCCTCATAATTACAATTACCACAACGATATATTCCCCCCTTAATCATTTTAATGCTTGATTTAGTCTCTGGGCGGATTGGTTGTAATATTGTAGGATGACCTTCTTGAATATTGGTCGTACCGCAATTATGACAAAATTTAGCAGTATCTTTTATTTTTGAACCGCAATTATGACAAAACATAAATTTATAATTTATAAATATTGGTTATCATCACCTAGCCCTTGTTAGGGCAAGTTGGAATCAGTTATTAGTAGAACTTCAGGCTTGGAGAGATTTTGGAAGGAACCTAGAACAAATTGCCAATTAGGACGTGTAGGTAGGTCAAAAATGAAAACGATCATCTTTTGCGACTAGGCCCTATGGGATACCGAGCCGGAGTTTTGTGGGCGGTTTGAAATATTAGTCACACGCTGTACCGTCGCCATCTCTATCAAGGCCGTAAATATCAATGCCTATGACAGTAACGGGGCCTCGAACGTATGCTGGACCATTACCGCTACCTCCAGCACAATCAACATCGCTAGCAATTGGCACACACCCTGAGTAGTTTGGGTCGCAATTAGAAGCAGCTGGTGCTGGTGGTACTACAGGTACAGGCGATGGTGTAGGTGTAGTAGGTGTTGGCGTAACGACTGGCTCTACACAAGCATCATCAGCCCACAAGCCACGTTTATTACTGCGAGCATCTGCCTCAGCTTGGTTAAATTCAGCTTGGTACTTATATGGCACATCGTACGTATACTCATGAGCATAACCATCACTAATCATAATTTTATTAAAAAATGTACCATCCTCCAGATACGCATAACGCAAAAGGCGGCTATACTTATCACGCTCGCCCTGGGTCGGATCAGCCTCCAGTCTCACCTTCTTACCTGTTAAAAGCGTCTTAGCCTTATTTGAAGCCTCAACACCAAAACATTGGACTGGTTTACGCGGATCAACAGTCTCGGGGGTATCTATCCCAATCATGCGAAGTGTTTCTGTTTTATCACCGATGACCACCTTGAATGTATCACCATCAACCACTTGTGTTACTGCGTACAGATCAACTGATGGTAGTGGCGCCTGAGTATTGCTGGCCGAATCGGCCGCGGCTTCGCCTTGGTTTTCTATTGGCGACTCTACAGCTCGCTGCACATTATCAACAGGCGTATTACTAGAGTTTACCGACGTGACTCGGGGTGGTGCTTCGCATGAAGCACCAATAAGTAGTATTACCGCAATGCTTGCTATTATCAATAAACGCCCCTGCATAGTTTTAAAAACTTTAAGGTCAATACTTACTCCAAATCTCCCACAGGGACCTTACGGATGTCAGTATTTGTAATACCAAGGGATAGATAACGCATAATCTGGTACGCAGCTTCGCCGGTATTCATGTAATAACGTTTACCATCTACTGGACTCACATACCAGGCTTCACCACGTGATTCTACTTGCAAAAGGATGCGACCCTTGAGACGGTTAGCTAGCGAAGAAGAGTAAGCCAATTTACCTACGCCTAATGGATTGGTGTTGTTAGTAAGAACTTCTACCCCATCATTTACGCCGTCACTATCAGTATCCACATTATCTACATCAGTACCCAGCGCTTCCTCTAGTTTGTCAGGCAGGCCATCTTTGTCGGTGTCAACCATTTGGAAGCGTGATTCGTGGCCAACAGGTATTTTTGCAAGGTCAGCGTTAGTAATACCTAAGCCAAACTTACGAAGAGCTGTGAAGGCATTTAGGCCGTCTGCTAAATAATATTTCTTGAGTGATAACGGATCAAGATACCAGGCCTGACCAAGCCTTTCTACCTGCAACAGAACACGACCAGCTAGGCGTTTAACTAGATTTACATCAATTTTACCAAGTAATTCCTTTTCCTCAGTGGTTACAATAGCAGTTAAATTTTCTTGCTGCACACCCAATACCTGTGGCGCCCTTTGGGTTAATGGGTCATTAACTACTGGTTGGTTTACCGCTTGTGTAGGTGGTACGTACGAACCACCGCCCCCTCCACCTCCACCACCGCCTCCGCCTCCCCCGCCGGACGAAATGGCGGTTTGGGTATATGTTACGAATTTAGTGAAATGCTTGGTCCATATAATTAAGTCTGAACCATCAGTGATTTTACAATTACCATTAGTCGCTAGACTATTCCCCACCTGCTGTGTGTCGGCTGAACAAACATCTGTTATTTGAGTAAATACCCCTCCCTGTGAATAACCAACATATCTACCAGCTTGTCCAGCTAATGTAATGCGAACAGCTTTGTCAAAACTCAACATTACATCACTAAATCCTATTTCAATTACCGACGAAACGCTAGCAGTATTATTAGCCTCCGGCACGACTGTAACGGAAGAATTTTCTTGAATCTGAGGTAAATTGATTAATCCATTCCAAGCTGCCCCAGCACTAATTTGAGTATTCTGTGGTATTTGAATGAATACTGCACCAACATTTGTTTGTGCGCTGACGTTTATTGCTCCAGATATAGATGCTGTCTTTGGGTTAGAACCTACTAGTAGTGCCGACACATCTAATTTTGAACCAGTCTCGGTTAATGGAATATTGATATTAGAATTATCGGGCATATTATGGCCGACTAAAATCTCTTGGTTATCAGTATCTACAATTATGCTAGGGCCTAGTACGACCTGACCATCCAGGACTTCTAAAACAGTAACTGTTCTTGTCGCTTCTGTGGCACTATTTCCAGCTGCATCAGGTACATTATATGTGACTATATACACTCCGGGGGTATTTGTATCAACAGCCGCCACACCAACGATTACTATACTACCCGTAATATCCCCATCAATATTATCTACAGCAGTGGCGCCTGGGTCGTCATAAACAGTACCTTTATAAATATTCATATCGCCACCATTCATAGTAATTACAGGGGCCGTTTCATCTGGTGAAACATTAACAGTTCTCGTGACTTCTGTGGCAGAGTTATTTGAAGAATCGGTTACATTATATGTTACTGTATACGCCCCAGCAATACTGGTATTAACATTGTTCACTACCACAACACTACCAGTTATATCCCCATCGTAATTATCAGTCGCAGTGGCTCCGGCATCTACATACACATAACCAATTTCCGTATTCTCTGGATTATTACCTAACAAACTAATAACCGGTTGTGTGGTATCAATAACATTCACTGTTCGAACAACCTCTGGGGCTGGATTTCCAGCGGCATCAGAAACATTGTAGGTCACAGTATATGAACCTAAGATACTAGTGTCTACATTACTTACTACCACAATGCTGCCTGTTATATCGCCATCAATATCATCTAGGGCGGTGGCTCCCGCATCAGTATATACAGTATCAACTTCAACTGTGGCTGGATTATCGCCTAATAATGTAATTATTGGTGTTGTGGCGTCCGTAATATTCACTGTTCTAACCGCTTCTATGGCCGCGTTACCAGATGAGTCAGTAACATTATAAGTTACCGAATAAGTACCAACGGTATTGGCATCAACGGTATTTACCGTAATTATGTTTGTGGTTAAATCGCCATCGTAGTTATCCGAGGCCACGGCGCCGGCATCTATATAATCTTGGCCAGCAAGTTGCGAAACAGGATTAAAACCAACAATTGTAATCACTGGCGCAATGTCATCAACCACATTCACTGTTCTGGTAACCTGATCAGCATTATTACCAGATGAATCAGTAACGTTGTATGTCACTATGTATGTACCACGTACAGCCTCATTAACAGGATTAACTACAATAATGTCACTAGTTATATCGCCGTCATAGTTATCTAAAGCGGTGGCACCAGCATCATTGTAAGTAGAACCAACACTAACTGTTACTTCAGCGTTTCCTAGTAGAGTAATAACCGGCGCTATATTATCGACTACATTTACTGTCCTAGTAACAGGTGTTGCCGGGTTTCCAGCAATATCGGTTGCGGTGTAAGTAACAACATAGCTTCCAATAGTAGAATCAGCTACTGGATTATCCGTTATAACTGCGACGGTGGAATCAACATTATCAATGGCGGTAGCTCCAGCGTCCACATAACCAGTGTTAACAACTACTTCGATGACCACATCACCAACTAATGTTATTACGGGCGCCGCTGTATCAATGATAAACGAACTGACTACTAATGGGTCACTAACATTAGTGCTGACATCCGTCACAGTGATGGCACAATCTGCATAAGTACCTTGGGTCAACTCATTAAAGACAATGTCATTATTACCAACTACTGCGCTAGTTGTACCGCCGGAACAGCTACCTATATATTGAATAGACCCCTCTTCATCAGAACTGAATGTGTAATCAGGAGTAGTATCATTAGTTGGCGTAGCCACAGGAATAATCTCGGCAAGTATTGGAGCGGTAAGATCTGGTAGTGGTAATTTTAACACAGTAAGGTTGAATATTTTTGTATCAGTTACAACACCTTTCGTCAAAGTTGCGGTAAGTGTAACAGTTGCATCTCCATTTTCAAAAGCTGGTCTATTTATTGTTTGCCCATCGTTTGAGACCACACTTGGAGTATCTGATTCCCAAGCAATGACCGACCCATTATCACCTAGTGATGGTAGAGGGTTTGTAAGGGCTACTGTAATATTTAATAAATCAGGGTTACTACCTTTTATTGAATCGTCTACTAAAGCAGTTTTGTCTGCAGCGACAGCTACGATGTCAGGATCGGTGTTTACTGTTACTGTAACCACATAATCTTGGGCTAACCCGCTTGTAGTAGTGGCCGTGTACGTTACTGGATTAGTAAAATCTTGAGCTGTGCCACTTAGCGGATTGACCGATGCGCCAGTAATTACAATTGTTGGTACAAGGGCAGTAACAACAGTACCATTGGGTACAGTGGCCGTGATTGTGTGCTCAGCTTCATTTATAATACCTATAGCCGCTGGTGAGGTAAAACTGAATGCAGTAATGGCTGGACTAGATTGAAAAGAAAGTAATGAGTCAGCCCGGCCATGGCCAAAAATATTATCAGTTCCCGTGGTACCTAAATCTACTGCCGTATTTAATACGTGATTTCTAACTTGATTACTCGTTGCCGAAGGATACTGCGCCCATAATTGGGCTACGATGGCTGCTATATGCGGCGCTGCGGCACTAGTACCACAAAATGGCGTAGTAAATCCACCAACCCCAGTAACCGACACGCAATCAATACCGGCTATATCAGGTTTAGCTCTTTGTCCTTGCCCAATTATTGTTACAGGGCCTTGAGAAGAAAATGGCTCTATATTGTCATTTCCAGGATCACTAGCAGCAATTGCACCCGCAGCAATTACACCGGGCACCGCAGAATGACCAAAAATTGAATCATTTGGCGTAATGTTATCCAAATAATTCGATGCACCGTTACCGGAATAAATAAACAATTCTAATGTTCTTGTGGCTGCAGCTCCCAGGTAATTTGAAGCCATAATCATGGCGGTAATAGTACCCCCACTCGTGTTCGTGTAGGAAAATCCTTCGATTGGATCATCGTCCCCGTCTTGTATTGCAGCACTACCAGTAATCAAACTGCCGCTACTAAAATTATACATTAGCAAATCATAGTCATTACCTGATAATCCAAAACTATCATTCCATTGTAAAATGGATGTTACCGTTCCATTGTTAGGAATGTTTACATAAAGATATTTAAAGGTAGGTGCAGCCCCTCTACTAAAATCATGATAATCATTTCCATCATTATAATAATCTCCTTGATAATGTTTTAAAGCATTATTACCAGCAACCGAGACATAAACTATATTATTCGCCGCTAAAACAGCCGCGACATGCGATGCGATTGTCCCGTCTTCAAAAAATGGTTCACCTATCCAGAATACATCATCGACAATCACATTAGCCCCAGCGGCTACCAAGTCATCAATCGCTGAATTAAAGGCTATTATATTACTTCCAGCATCATGAAAATAAAGACTTGCACTTGGAACCATATCGTAAATGATTTCCAGCATTGCTGTCCCTTCGTCGCCACCCAAAGAATTACTTAATACCGTAACGCCTGCTGGTAAATCACCCGAACTTTTAGATGACGCTATATTATCAACACCATCAGAAATTACTCCTATTTTTATTCCAGCCCCGCTTTGGGAATAAGTAGAGCGAACATCATCGGTTTGGTGAATAATGTCTCCCTCGGTAATAGCTGAACCAGTATTAGTGATCGGCGCTAAGACAGAACTTACCGACTGTACTCCACTTAACGATGCAAGGGCTTCCAATTTATTAACCTCAACCAAAGCTGCTACTAAATTATTGTCCTCATCCCTATCTAAAACCTTCCAAGCTAATGAATCAATGGTTGATGTTAATGTGTTTGATTTAAGGTTCACATAAACATACACCAAATCATTATGAGTTTTATTTATAACTCTTTTATCAATACCTGTAACAGAATCATTACTCGCAATAAACTGTTTCTGCACTTTCATGTCTGATATTATCTGTGCCCGACTCTGGGTTGGCAACAAAAAACTACTATCAATTAATCTTAGTAGGTCTGTAGCTAGTTTCTTTTTTGGAGTAGATAATCCGTCTTTATTAAAATTATTTTCAGAAAGTGTCGGATAATTTACCGTGTGCTCCTTATTGTACTGTTCCATCTGAAGATTAACTTTAGGCTCATCAGATAATGCTAGAGCAGAGAGTGGAGTATAAGTGGTATTAAGTACTAAAACAGCGCCAGCGATGGTAATAAGTGATTTTCTCAACATATTCATATAATTGTAATATTAATGACTGATTAAATTTTAACCGTTTAGTGTATAGTTAAATCTTGATTTTGTCAATGTTTCGTATCCCGTTTTCTGCCTTTGGCATATACCTAAATCAGGTAACTGTCAAGTTACAAAAAACAATTCTAAATTTTCTGATTTTGTTGCACATGCCTGTAGCGGGCCTTTCTTGCTGGCGAAAAACAAATACTCGCCGCCAGTGATGGCTTTCGCCACCCATACCGGTTTCCCGATATGACCCGCTACAGGTGCTCTGACGACGAGCTCCTTATCCTGTAGCAGGTTTTTGAGCCATGCCCAGCGAAAGCCGGGTTTAGGCCACATTAAGTTGTGCTTTATTTTTAACAGAAAATAAGGTAAATTACAAGTATATTAAATGACAATTACCATAAATTAGAATGGATTTATTCACTCAATTTTCCTCAAAAGAAAACCTTAAACAGGCATTTGAATACCTTAAGGATGAGGTGGATGAAAGTTCTATCCCCCTAGACCCTATTTGGAGACCTTCAATAAGTGCCATTACTCAACTTGGCAATGAATTTTTTGAAACACTTCAAAATTATTTAAGGCAAGAAAAATATCAGCCAGATAAGGCTGATTATATTTTGGCTCAAAAAGACCATTTAGGCGGCCGCCCAATCTGCATTTTCTCTGTTGTTGATAGAATAGTTTTTCAGGCCCTGCTTAATCCATCAGTTTTAGGAAATGTTGTAGACAAAAAACTCTATAATTTCTGTATTGGAAATAGAATACTTGGTGAAGATAGATACCTTAAACCATATCAAAATCAATGGACTAATTTTTGTGATAAACAGATAGAAGTATTCAATAAAAAATTTACTTGGCGTATTGAATTTGATATAGCAACGTACTACG
>JBDRTU010000047.1:0-3996 GCA_043823825.1 Patescibacteria group bacterium | reverse complement strand
TGCTTCTATAGGAACCAGTGCACCGCCTATGGACCAGAGCACCATCATGATGGCTACTGTGACGAAAGTAAATTTTTTGAAGTTAGACATTTATTTTTTACTCCTTAAAAAATTAGTATCGCCTAGGGATTAAACTTGAAGCACTAGTGATCACTAATTTTCAATATAATATTTAAGGAACTCGTTCTTTTCGCCAAGCGGCGAATCGACCTTGCTTTAAGAACTATCCAGTCTTAAAGCCTCTAATAAACTAATTAAAGTCTAAACTAAGCAAGTTAATTCTCGTTGAAGAAAGGCATGGCGCTAAGCCACAATCCTTCATCAAGCCGCCCATGGGAGGACGTTTGCGGTAATTAGTTAAATTACCGAATCGAACCTGCGCCTCGTTCCACTAAGTTGGCAGAACAGGCAAACGGGTTTAACCCAGCTAGACAAAGAATTTAGAAGCTTCACGCTTACCAAACCCCGTTGCGAGGCGAAAACTTGTTATTAGACAATAATTTGTTAAAGAGACTTAAAGGTGGGTCGTGATGACCCGATGACTATCACCATCAAGGTGACAACCATCGAAACACCAAGCGCCTATTACCCAATCTCTAGATTCTAAATTCTAGATTCTAGATTCTAGATTCTTAAAAAAATTATTCAATTATCTGTAACTTAGTACCAACGCCGCCAACTGATTCACTAGAGTCTTTGTTTTCTTCTACTGGTATTTCCTGCTTGACCGTAGTTTCCTCCACGCCTTCAATCTCTTCAATTTTCTCTACACCTTCTACTTCACCTGCTTCCTCTTCATTCTCGCCAGTTATTTCAGAAATTACTTCTTCGGTTTTAAGAGAAATTACTTCCCCTTCCTTTAACTTTTCTAAAGCCAAAGAAAATTCCTTTTTTTCTAATAACTCTTTTGCCTCGGCTAAAGTTTTAGAAACCTCTTCAGAGGCCTTACTCGCAGTTACGACTTGACGCTTTGAATCAATCACAACTTTAGATTCCCGCTGCTGAACCGCTGGTAGCTTATTTATTTTTGTTTGAATGGTAGCAAACTTCTGCTCTACTTCGTCGATTTCTTGCTGTAAACGATCGGTTACTACTTGGTGCCGATCCCCATTATCTCCTCCTTGATGTAAGGCAACCAAGGTAGTTAATGCCTCACTATTAATCTGGCGCGTCAAACGCCCCGCGTTGCGATAAATACGTGTATCGCTATTAGCCACCACTATATTATTTAATTTACTTTCTAATTGCTTAGTACCCTGATCATAAAGTTGGGCCAAGGACAGCGATGGCTCAGATGCCTGGTAATAAGCTTGAGCAAAAGACAATCTAATATTATAAGCACGCAATAACTCACTTTGGACGGCATCACCAATTGGCACTTGCTGTAATTCTCCTAAACGGCGGGAAGCCAGCTCCAAACTATAAACAGCCTGACTAACAGGAGTTTGTTTAAGTGAAATTTGAACTCTTTCTTCTAATCTCTTAGCCGGATATAACCAATCACCTGGTAACGATGCAGCTAAACCTTTAGCCAAAGGTACGCTACCTAAAATAATCATTACCACTACCACCAACGAAGCAACTACTGGCACTGGAGCTAAGTGCCTTCTAAACTCAAACCACCGTTCCAACCAACGATCAGAATTTGACCAAACACTCAATGGTTTTTGTTCAGCCAATTGCAAAACTCTCTGTCGTGTCTGGTCACGCCAAAGAGTTGAAGGCTTATTAATCTCCTTCAGGGATTGTAATTCTTTAATTAAAGCTTTGTTATTCATTGTCTTTGTTTAAAAGTCTCTTAAGTTCTTTTAAAGCCCGATGTAACAACGCTCGGGTGGCGCCGCCGGAGCGGCCAATAATTACTGCAGCTTCTTTTAAGCTTAAACCTTCCACATGAACCAGTATTACTACTTCTTGCCATTCTGGTTTAAGTTGACGCAATGATTTTTCAATTTCCGCTAATGTTAATCGCGAATTGACATCACTAGCAGTTGCTAATTCCTGATTCGCTTCTATCACCGATTCTGTAAGCGCGATCTCTTGGTTCTGACGGTAATGATCAGTAATTAAATTTCTAGCCACTTGATAAAGATACGCTTTCAAGTTACTAACCTGGTAACCAGCTGACAATCTCTCCCAAACTTTTAAAAATACGTCAGCGGTTAAATCTTGAGCTACTTCTGCAGTCGGCGTCCTAAACAAAATGTAACGGTAAATCGGCTCTACATACTGATCATAAACTTCAGCGTAGGCGCCAGCATCGCCATGCTTAATTTTTAATAGGAGAATCTGCTCTTTAAGATGTTTTTCTACTGACATATAATAAGACGAAAAAAAGCCTACTTTGTTACGGTAGACAACTGTTCATAATACTAATTTTTATCTAATTTGGCAAGTATTGTCAATTTTTAAACTAGGTTTATCTTGTTATTTCTTACAAAAGGTGTAGAATAGTATGGAAGATTATAATTATGAATAATCAGCAACATATTAGACTTTCAGTTAGTGAGGCAGGTAAATTATTTGGCGTTTCCACTAAAACCATACGCCAAGCCCTGCAGTCAGGCCAGGTAACTTATATCGTGGTCAGGGGCCGATATAAGCTTAATTTTGAAAGCTTATTAAAGTGGTCACAAACTACCAACCGCCGGCGCCAACAGCTCTCCTCGCAAGGTTTGGGGCGCTATGTGGATAACTGGAAAATCAATAATCGCAAATATTCTCCCCGCCCACCAGAAGTTGCTGAATAGCCCACTAAAAATACATTAGGAAATAATAAATAACCACTAACAGATTGCTTAAGATCAAATAATGGCGGATTTGTTGCGACTGATAGATTAACGACGATTAACAGCCAACAATGGAGAATAATGCTGATAATGACAAGCAATAGAGCATCTCCCCTAGCTTAACTCCTGCAACTTTAAATGCGGCTGCATCAAAAGTTGTATTTTAATAAAGATGATCATTATATGGTGCTATTTCCATTAATATAAAAAGGACTGCTGGAAGTTTCCAAACAGTCCTTATTTGCAAATGGTCGTAACCTATATAAAATAATAGGTCAACGTAACGATCATCCTTTTTGGCGCGGGCGGATTCATTAGTGCGCTGGTAATTTTAGAAAACCACCAACTTCCGCTTAGAGTAATACGATCCCGCGGCAACCAACGAGGTAACCATAAGTCTAGGCTAGCTCCAACAGTTGGACCAGTATAATAAGTCACCGGTCTCTGCCTGTCAGTATAGGCAGACAAATAGCTAGCATTGTGCCTCCAACCTAACATTAGGTACCACCAGCTATCACCGGGATCTGTTAAAAGTAAATCGGCTGAGAGTGAGTAGTTAGAAAAACGTATTAATCTACCAATCTCCGTGCCAACTGTAAGTCGTACACCAACACCTAAACTCTTAGAAATTGGTCTGAGTGATAGGTGCATGTGTGCGCTGGATGGAGTTAATAATGTAACTCCATAACCAAGGTTTAACTCATCCCCGGGATGCAGTTTAACCTTCTTGTAGCGACTTCCAGCAGTCACTGTAGCCACTAGCGCAAAAATCATCAATATCATCAATACCTGTTTCATGATTTTTTCTCCTTATAATAATGTTCTCTGTCTATTTTTAAATCTATTCAATATACACCCTAATAGTAAAATTGTCAAGCTCAAATTTGGCAAAGTGTTAAAGCCCTACCCTATCATATTTCGACGACCGCTCCAATACGATAGGGTAGTTTATTGATGATCGTTTTATCTTTGTTATTTTTTTGTTTTTACACTAAAACACCGCCATAATCTAGGAGGGTCAGTGATAATAGACAAATTTAACCCCTACTCTTTTACAATGGCTTGGGTTTCCTTTTGACCTAGTATTACTACTATTTCTCGTTCTGAACCTTGCCGCCAAACTTTAAGCGTCAGATTGGATCCGGGGCGATATTGATTTAATAAATAAGAAAGACTAGCTAAGCCGTTAACTCGCTCACCAGCTAAA
>JBDRTU010000046.1:0-21853 GCA_043823825.1 Patescibacteria group bacterium | reverse complement strand
TTAAAGCCACTACTAACCCTGTTTCTCTGGACAATTTATTAAAAGAGGCAAGTAGAGTAGCATACTCGCCCGTACCAGCCGCAAGCGCCGCAAATAAACCAAAAATCCACAACCAGGAATGTTTCCACAAAATTCTCCAGGAACGCAACAAGATATCGCGATATAAATTGGTCATAAAAAAATCCTCCGTTTAAGTATCTATACTTACATTATACAACCAAGGTGGGTAAAACCGCCAGCCTCTTTACTGATGTCATTGTGAGGAATCCCGCCGTTGGCAGGGCGTCGTTGTAATTTATACTAATTTAAGGAAGGTTGCTTTGCTTCGCTTACTATAACAATCCATTTGATACTTACTCTAAGCCTAAATGTGCCAGCGGTCTTAATGCGCCATTAAAGTCTCAAATTCTTCCCGCTCTAAGGTTTCTTTGGCTAATAATACCTTTACCACTTTTTCTAAACGCGCTTTCTCTTTTTTAATTAACTCTTGCGCTTTTTTATAAGCTTCTTGCAAGAACCGAGAAACTTCCTCATCTATTTGTTGAGCTATTTTTTCGCTGTAATCGCGCCGTTCATGTATTTCCCGCCCTAAAAATACCATTTCATCTTTCTGACCAAAAGTACGCGGCCCCATTTTGTCGCTCATGCCAAATTCAGTTACTAATTTGCGGGCCAGCTTGGTCGCCTGTAGTAAATCATTGTGTGCACCGGTAGTCACCTCGCCAAAAATAAATAATTCAGTGGCATGCCCGGCCAGCATCACAGACAAGTCTTCCACAAATTCTGATTTTGGATGCATACGCCGGTCTTCTGTTGGCAGCTTTAAAATATAACCGGCTGCTTGTCCGCGAGCAATGATCGAAATTTTATGTACTGGATCAGTATTAGGTAAGATGTGCGCAACTAAAGCATGACCAGCCTCGTGATAGGCGGTAATCTTTTTTTCACGCTCGGAAATAATCATACTCCTGCGCTCTGGCCCCAGCATTACTTTTTCAATACTTTCTAGACATTCGTCTAGACTAATTTTTTTCTTATTACGGCGCGCAGCCAGAATAGAAGCTTCATTTAATAAATTAGCTAAATCGGCTCCACTAAAACCAGGGGTACGTTCAGCAATAATTCTTAACTTTACTGTATCATCCAGTGGTTTTTGCTTGGCATGCACTTCTAAAATAGCCTGCCGATCGGCAATGTCTGGCGAATCTAACATTACGCGACGATCAAAGCGTCCCGGCCGCAGCAACGCGGGGTCTAACACATCGGGACGGTTGGTCGCGGCAATAACAATAATATTAGTATCAGTATCAAAGCCATCCATTTCCACTAAAATTTGATTTAATGTTTGCTCGCGCTCATCATGACCACCGCCTAAACCAGCGCCCCGCTGTCGTCCTACGGCGTCAATTTCATCAATAAAAACAATGCAAGGAGCGGTTTTTTTCGCCTTAGTAAATAAATCCCTTACTCGCGAAGCGCCAACGCCAACAAACATTTCTACAAATTCAGAACCCGAGATGTGATAAAAGGGAACATTGGCTTCCCCCGCCACTGCTCTCGCGAGAAGTGTTTTACCAGTGCCAGGCGCTCCCACTAACAAAACACCTTTAGGAATTCGGGCGCCCAAAGCTAAAAATTTTCCCTGATTTTTTAAAAACTCAACCACTTCCTCTAATTCCACTTTAGCTTCTTTAACTCCAGCCACATCTTTAAAGGTTATCTTTTTTTTATTCCGACGATCAGTCTCTTTAGCCCTCGACTGACCAAAAGACAAAGCACGCATATTGGCACCCTGTATTTGACGCGACATAAAATAAATAAATCCAACAATCAAAACAAAAGGTATTAAGAAAGGTAGAATAGTGGCCAGCCAGAATTTTAAACCTGATTGGCTTTTAATCTCCACTTCAACGGCACGAAGTTTAGCCGGATCAATTCCATAATTTTTAACCAACTCTGCTAGTGACTCATTACCTTCTTTTTTGGCCTTTAACACCCGCTCGTCTTTTAGTACTACGGTTAATTCATCACTTTCCACGGTAATAGACTTAACCTCACCCTGCTCCAATTCGGTCACCACTTTATTAATACCGACTTGTTCAAATGTTTGAGAAGAAGATGAGTATAGCGAAAAAATGCTGGCCAACGCCAGGAATAGTAAAAAGAAAATTAGAAAATTTTTAATAATACTACGCATAAAAATTAATGTATTGCCAATACATTATAACGAGCCTGGTATGAGTTGACAATAGTAGTTACTCTTTGTTTGCTTCTTCTTTTAATTCTTTATGGTTGGTGTTCGACAACTGATTAACCTCCTGTTGATCAGTTTTCTCGTCATCTTTAGCTTCATCTTCTTTCTCAATAAAATCTTCTTTATTATCCTTACTCTCTTTATCTTCCGTCTTCTTAACTCTGGGCTTTGCCTTCAACGCTTTAATAGATAAACCTAAGCGGTGATCGTGGGGATCAATAGAAATTATTTTAAAATCTATCTTATCGTCCGCTTTGGCTACCTGGGAAGCATCTTGTATCGGCTTATCTGACAATTCTGAAATATGAGCCAAACCATGTATCTCATCGTCTAGCTCAACAAACAAACCAAAAGGATTAACTTTTAGCACCTTACCTTTTACTTTATCTCCTACTTTATACTTTTCTTTTACCTGTTTCCAAGGATCATCAAGTAGACGACGAAGGGATAAAGAAATTTTTGAACCTTCAACATTAATAATTTTTGCTTTAACACGTTGTCCCACTTTCACTACCTCATGAGGATTATCAATACGTTGCCAGGCCAATTCGGAAATGTGCACCAGGCCTTCTAAGCCATCGTCAAATTTCACAAAGCAACCAAAATCTACTACACCAGAAACCACTCCTTCTACTTCTGCTCCCGCTTTATACTTTTCTATCTTACCATGTTGCTGTTCTTCCCAAGCGGCTCGTTCCGAGACTATTAATTTTTCCTCCACCTCATCAACGGTAATAATTTTAACTTCAAAAAACTCGCCAATGAACTTTTTTAATAATTCCAAAATTCTTCCTTTGTCGCCACCTTCCACCCGAGGATAATGTTCTACGGTTAATTGCGATACTGGCAAGAAACCAGGCACCTGTCCCAGCTTTACCATTAAACCGCCTTTGTTGGCGTCCACTATTTTAACTTTCACTATACCGCCTTTACCTCTAAGATCCTCTAACTTATCCCAAGCCTTACGGTGACCAGCGCGCCGAAGCGACAGTTCCATTTCGCCATTTTCATTTTCTAATTCAATAACAGTGGCTTGAACCAAGTCATCCACTTTAATACCTGTATACTCGCCTGATTCATCAAAAAGCTCCCGACTGCGTACTATGCCAGTGGTCAAACCGGAAATATCTAATCTTACCTCACTCTTACTTACCGATATTACCTTACCCTCAACTAAATCTCCCACTTTAGGAATACCAACCATAGTACTGGTTTCTAACAACTTTTCCATTGATGATTTCTGCGCCACTTTCACCATAAGTTTTAGGTAATAAAAAAAGGTTTTAACCCAGGCGTTTTTTAAACCCCTAGGCCCCAGGGTGGTTAAGCCCCGAGTTAGATAAATAAGATAATTATTAAGCCTTTTAAGGATATCGGAAAACCGTAAATTTAGCAAGCCCTCCCCTTTGCACCAAACTTGGAAACTATAAAATCTCTTCCCAAAGGCTAAAAAATTTGCTAGAATTAAAGGGTAATATGTATATAGAATGGTTCGGACAAGCCTGTCTCAAAATACAAACTAAACCAGGACCCAATGGAGAGGTAACTGTAATTTTTGATCCTTATGAGTCAGCCAAAGTGGGGCTAAAGTTGCCACGGCTTAGTGGTGATATTGTTGCTATTACCCATGACCATTTTGACCATAATTACACCGCCGGAGTTGCGGGAGATTATTTTTTAATTAAAGGACCGGGCGAATATGAAGTAAAACAAACCTTTATTTATGGCGTCCCTGGATATCACGATAATTCGCAAGGTAGTGAACGGGGCACTATCACGATGTATGTGTTAGAAAGTGAAGGAATCCTTTTGGCGCACCTAGGAGATTTAGGCCAAGCTGAACTAACCAACGAACAATTAGAGCAACTGGAGGGAGTAGATGTTTTGATATTACCCGTAGGCGGCACTTACACAATTGATGCCAAACAAGCAGTGGAAATTATTCGCCAAGTTGAACCAAGGATTGTCATCCCTATCCATTATCATCTTCCTGGTTTAAAAATAAAGCTTGACGTGGTAGATAAATTTTTAAAAGCTATGGGTGTTAAACATAACGATCGAATTTCCGGAAAATATAAAATCAACAAAAAAGATTTACCGAGCGAAGAAACCAAAGTAGTCGTACTTAATGCCTAATTTTTGTGAAATCAACTGGTAAAAGTAAACGACAGGAAGATTCGCCACACCAACCCATTAATCACCTTTACCGTTTCCTGCTTATTCTGGCCGTAGTGGTGATAATGATTTTAACCGCTGTTACTATTTACTTAAATTTTAAAAAAATCAACCAACAAACGCCCAATCAATCAAATTTGTTTCAATCAACATTTAAATCTTTTGATAAATCTCTCACTAATCAACCATTCACTAATAGCAACTAATTATGGCTGACCAACAACGAGCCAAAGCCTACCACGAACACAAAATAATCGAACGACCGATTGTTGAGGAGATGCAAGAATCCTACTTAGATTACGCTATGTCGGTTATTGTGGCACGAGCTTTGCCTGATGTTCGCGATGGTTTAAAACCAGTTCATCGCCGTATTTTGTATGCGATGTGGACAATTGGTTTACGACCAGCAGCAAAATTCCGCAAATCAGCCACGGTAGTTGGTGAAGTTTTAGGTAAATACCACCCGCATGGAGACGTCGCAGTTTACGACTCGTTAGTACGCTTAGCCCAACCTTTTGCTATGCGCGCGCCTTTAGTTTGGGGACAGGGTAACTTTGGTTCAATTGACGGAGATTCAGCCGCCGCCATGCGTTACACCGAATCCAAACTGACTCCAATTGCCGAGGAATTATTATTAGATTTGGAAAAAGATACAGTTGATTTGATTCCTAATTACGACGGTAGTCACCAAGAACCAAAAGTTTTACCTGCTAAGCTACCAAACTTACTACTGAATGGCACTATGGGTATTGCAGTAGGTATGGCCACTTCTATTCCACCCCATAATTTAGGAGAATTAATTGACGCTATCACCTACTTAATTGATAACAAAGATGCTGATGTTGATGATTTAATGCAATTTGTTAAAGGACCAGATTTCCCTACTGCCGGCATTATTTTTAATAAAGCAGATATTAAACAAGCATACGGCACCGGCAAGGGTTCAATTGCGATGCGCGCCAAGGCAGAGATTACTGAAGGAAAAAATGGTTTTCAAATTGTAGTAACAGAACTGCCATACCAGGTAAATAAAGCTAATTTAATAATACATATTGCCGAATTGGTTAAAGATAAAAAAATTGAGGGCATTCGCGACCTGCGCGACGAATCAGACAAAGAAGGAATCAGAGTAGTAATTGAATTAAAAAAAGACGCCTATCCAAAAAAAGTTCTTAACCAGCTCTACAAACTAACACAGTTACAGGATTCTTTTCATTTGAACATGCTGGCTTTGGTAGACGGCATCCAACCGCGCGTATTAACACTAAAAGCCGCACTGGAAGCTTATATCAAGCACCGCCAAGAGGTAATCACGCGCCGGACGACTTTTGAGCTTAATCGTGCTCGAGATCGGGCGCACATTTTAGAAGGATTGGTAATGGCTTTAGAAGTTATTGATAAAATAATCAGTACTATTAAAAAATCGCGCGATCGTGATGATGCCAAAATTAATTTAATCAAGCGCTTTAAATTATCCGAACGCCAGGCAGTAGCGATTTTGGAAATGAAGCTGCAGCAACTGGCTAATTTGGAACGCCTTAAGGTAGAAGAAGAATTAAAAGAAAAACGAAAATTAATTAAAGAATTAAAAGACATTTTAGATCATCCTAAAAAAATTTTAGGCATTATTAAAACCGAGTTGTCAGAAATTAAAGCCAAACATGCCAAACCCAGATTAACCCAAGTAATGGCCGGTGCAATTGATAAATTTACGCAAGAAGATTTAATTCCCAATGAAGCGACTGTAGTTCTGATTACTAAAGATGGTTATATCAAACGGATTCCGCCCACCACTTTTAAAACCCAAGGCCGAGGTGGAAAAGGGGTAATTGGTTTAACTACTAAAGAAGCAGACACTGTTGAACATTTGTTTTCCACTACCACCCATGCTGATTTATTATTCTTTACCACACGTGGGCGAGTATTTGAACTTAAGGCTTATGAAGTACCCCAAGCCACTCGTACTGCCAAGGGTCAGGCAGTAGTTAATTTTTTGCAATTAGCGCCCGGGGAAATTGTTTCCGAAGTTATGACTTTATCAGACTGGGAAGGTTATAAATATTTAATTATGGTTACTGCCAAAGGAGTAATTAAAAAAGTTGATATTAAAGATTTTACTAATGTCCGCCGTTCAGGATTAATTTCTATTAAATTAAAGGATGCAGACAACTTACGCTGGGTTAAAACTTCAACTGGGCAAGATGATATAATGCTAGTTACTGCTCGTGGACAATCTATTCGCTTTAAAGAAAAGGCAGTGCGCGCTATGGGTCGCACTGCTGCCGGCGTAAGGGGCATTAGACTAAAGGGCAATGATGAAATAACTGGTATGGATCTGGTAAACGAAGGTAAACCATCATCCGAAGAACAGCTATTAATTGTAACGGCTAATGGTTTTGGTAAACGAACTCGCCTTAAGGAATACAAAGTGCAGGGAAGAGGCGGCAGTGGTGTTAAAACTGCTAATGTCACTGATAAAACCGGGTCAGTAGTTAACGCTTTTGTAGTAAATGCCAAACGAGAAGCTGAAGACTTAGTAATTATGTCGGAAAAAGGCCAGGTAATTCGCCTGCGATTAAAGAGTGTTTCCGTACTTGGCCGCGCCACTCAAGGAGTAAGGTTAATGAGATTTAAGGAAACTAGTGATAAAGTTGCGAGCGTAACATTTGTATAAACATAAATATCTCCTACTCTCTTTTTGTGCTAAATTTATCCAGGTAGACATAAAAAGCACATTTAGTGCTTTATTTTAAAATAAAAAGATAATTACCACATAAACTTGCCAAAAACCATAAATTCGTTATAATCTGATAATGCCTCGTGTGGGTAACTAAAAACTTAATACTAAGAACTAATTACTAACAACTAGGAACTAACTAATATGGGTTTACCTGGCCATAGGCGTACATCGTCACACAAGCGTCGCCGCGCTTCGCATTTTGCGCTTAGTAAAACACATCTTTCTAACTGCTCTCATTGTCATAAACCAGTAAAGCCGCATCATGCTTGTACAAACTGCGGTTATTATCGCGGGCGATTAGTTCTAAAAATCAAGAGCAAAGCAAAACCCGGTAAAAAAGCTGAGGAAGAAAAGAAAGATAAGAAATAAAGTGAATTATAAAAACATATTCTTAACTCTAAATTCTAGCTTCCAGATTCTAAATTATTATGTCTAACCGACACTTAGCGCGCACAGTTATTTTGCAGTCGTTATTCCAATGGGATTTTTTAGGCCAAAAAGGCGACTTGGTTAGTACCGTTACTAAAAATGTGACTGAGTTAGCGCCTGGATTAAATGATGAAGGTTTTAGTATCCGAGTGGCGACTGGCTTAGTCAAACATTTACCAGAGCTTGATCAACTTATTACTCGTTTGGCTCCTGAATGGCCTTTAGATCAAATTACCGCTATTGACCGCAATATTTTACGTTTGGGGATTTTTGAGCTAAAATTTAATAAAGAAATTCCACCCAAAGTGGCTATTAACGAATCAATTGAATTGGCCAAAGCTTTTGGTGGCGATGCCTCTAGCCGCTTTGTGAACGGAGTTCTCGGCTCGCTTTATAAGGAACTAACCGAAGCGGGCGAAATACCCATTGAAGATTTTAAACAATTAGTTAATAAACCCCCAACTACTAATAATTAATCGGACGTTGTGGGGTGTGATGCGCAAATTAAATTTTGGGCGTTATACCTCCCTACGGCTTAATCAAACATGAAGGATTTAACTACCTTGGAAACAACCTTGGGTTATCAATTTAAAAACCAAGATCTATTAAAACAAGCATTAGTTCATCGTTCATATCTTAACGAGAACCCAGACTTTAGCCTGCCACACAATGAACGTTTGGAATTTTTAGGTGACGCAGTACTAGAATTGATAGTAACCGAACATCTATATTGTCACTTTCCCAATCCCGAGGGTGAACTTACCAATTGGCGTGCTGCTTTGGTCAACGCGCGCATGCTGTCTGAGATTTCTGCTGATCTAAATATTGGCGAATATCTATTCTTGTCTCGCGGCGAAACTAAAGATGCTAATGGTAAAGCGCGACAATACATTCTTGCTAATGCCATTGAGGCAGTGATTGGTGCAATTTACTTAGACCAAGGTATGCCAGCAGCCACCTCGTTTATTAAAAATAAAATCCTCTCTAAACTCAAAGCCATTCTAACTGATCAACTGTATATTGATCCAAAAAGCCGTTTTCAGGAAATTGCTCAAGATAAAGTTGGTATTACACCACATTACCTGGTACTAGACGAATCAGGGCCCGACCATGCTAAAATATTCAAAGTTGGGCTATATTTAGACGAGGAGCTAATAACCCAAGGTGAGGGGTCTTCTAAACAAGAAGCCCAGGTAGATGCTGCAGAAAAAGGTTTAACTTTAAAACAATGGAATTGAATTCTAAAATAATAAATTAATAAATAAATTACGAAAAAATTCCACCAGGAGTGGAATTTTCTTTAAAAACTAAAATCAATAAAAGGATTAAAATGATAACATCAAATTTTCCTGAAATTCCAACAGATCCAGGGATCCAAGTTGTCAAAACTTTAACGATTTGTGTAAAATGCCTGCGCGCTAATATTAATGGAGTAAAACAAAAAGTTAAAACGCGCGGATTGCACCAGCCAATTATTTGGACAGAATGTGATAAATCCGGTTCGTCAACATCAGAATCATGCAAAACAATCGCAAAATAAATGCCACTAAATGCCAAATACCAAACAATGGATTTGGCGTTTTTTTATTTTTTCGCTAAAATTAATTTTAGTCGCTAGCTCTTTGGTGAAAAATTTTTAAAAAAAATCCCTTGATGTAATCGCGGGATTGATGAGTTAGTAACTATTAAGAAAGCTGTTTATACATTTCCTTAATAGGTTGAGGTGGATTATGCTCATGATCAAATACGATATAGATTATCGCCCCAAGCTTCTCTGTCAACAAGACTTCAAAACGTAATTGTATTCCATTATACTCCATTTTTGCCGAGGCAGTAGCGGAACTTCGCTCTTTATCAGTTAAGATGGGTTCGCCGTTTTCACTTTTCTCAACAGTAATGGTTACTGTATTCCCCATACCCCATCTATTAGCTAAGGTAGTAAAAGATACTAGTGCCATGACTATCTCCTTATAATTGAAGTTACTTTATTAAGTATTTGTTTGTCCATATCCTACAGTCAAGTGTTATGTTTGTCAATATTTGCAAAAAAATTGGTATTTCGTTTATTTCTCTTGTAAACTAAAGATATTATTACGAGCTCTAACTACAGCTCTTTGCGTATGTATCTACAAAAATTAGAAATCCAAGGATTTAAGTCGTTTGCCCAAAAAACGACTTTAGAATTTAACCAAAAACTAACAGCCATTGTCGGCCCTAATGGTTCGGGTAAATCGAACGTAGCCGATGCTGTTCGTTGGGTTTTAGGCGAACAATCAGTAAAATTATTACGGGGCAAACGAGCTGAAGACGTAATTTTTGCCGGCAGCGACCGCAAAACCCGCTCAGGCTTAGCAGAAGTTAATTTATACCTGAACAATGAAGATAGTTCGGCCCCTATTGATTATTCGGAAATTGTCATCACACGCCGTCTTTACCGAGACGGCCAAAGTGAATATTTACTCAATAATCGCCCGGTTCGTCTAAGCGACGTTAATTTGCTATTGGCCCGCGCAAATTTTGGACAAAAAACCTATAGCGTAATTGGCCAAGGAATGATAGATAGTATTTTGCTTTCCTCACCAGCTGATCGCAAAGAATTTTTTGAAGAAGCTACTGGCATTAAACAGTACCAAATCAAACGGGAACAATCTATTAGCAAACTACTAAGCACTTACGACAATCTAGAACAGGTTGAATTAGTACTAAAAGAAATAGTCCCGCGTTTGCGCACTTTAACACGGCAAGTAAAACGCTTAGAACGACGAGAAGAATTGGAAGGATTATTAACTGAGTTGCAAAAAGATTATTTTGGTTTCCGCTGGGGAGATCTTTCCAAGCAACACTTCCAAACTGACCAGCAACAACAGCAATTAGCAACTCAGATCACCAGCGCCCGACGAGAGGTAAAACAATTGGAAGAAAAAATGAAAGGCTTGGAGCAAGCCGAATTATTACCGGCAGCTTATCGTCAACTAAAAAGTGAGCATGAAAAAAAGAGAAATGAATTAACTAATTTATTAAAAGAGCAAGCTTTAGCCTCGGCACAAGACGAGCTTAAACATTTACAAAAAGGCGAGGGGGAAATTGTTTGGTTAAAGCGACGCCAACAAGAATTAAGGCAAGAAATAAACCAAGATCAATCAGACTTAACTGCGCTCACTATTAGTATTAAACAATTGCAAAGCCAGTTGATTGATAAAGTAAAAGAGCAAAGTAAACTAGTAGATGAAATGTCGGCTTTAAGTAGCCGCCAGGAATTGCCCACTGCCTGGCGTGCCAAATTAGTCAGTTTAAGCCAACGGTATGATAGTTGGCTTACTAAAATAACCAATATTACTACACTCAAAGAATTAACCGCTCTATTACCTCAGGCACAGACTATTAAGCAAGAACTGCAAATTTTAAAGCAAGAAATAGAACATCTACCTGGATCAAGCCCAGAACAATTGCATACTCAAAAAGATGAATTGATAGAGGAAATTGCCCAATTAAAAGTTAGAATTACCCACCAAACAGAAGCACAAAGCACTAAACAAACCAGAATTACTAAATTAACTGAGGAAGAAGCGAAGCTAAGTGAAATTTTAACCGGCCAACAAGTAGTAGTCGATGCTGATAAGTTAGCGGAACAAATTAAAGAAACCGATGCCACAATTCATAAATTAGAACAAGAACTAGCACGCTTTCATGAATCAGCTGAATCAAAAAAACAAGAATTTTTTACAGTACAAAATGATCTACAAAAAGCCAGTCAACGCCTTCATAATTTAGAACAAAGGCAACATGAGTTAGCATTAACTTTGGCAAAAATTGATACCAAGAAAGAAGACTTAGAACGGGAAATGTCGCAAGAAATACCTCCCGAATTAGTTCGCGCTGTCAAAGAATCCCCTAACCCCAAAACGATCGACGAAGGTGAAGTGGCTTTAGAAATACAAAAACTGAAACGACAGTTAGAAGTTACCGGTGGTATTGAACCAGAAATTGTATCAGAATATCAACAAACTAAAGAACGGCATGATTTTCTCTCGGGTCAAGAAACGGATTTAAAACAGGCAATCAATTCGTTGGAAACTATTATTCATGAATTAGATCAAACTATTTCTAAACAATTTTTAGCAAATTTTAAAGCGATTAATGAAAAATTCGCCAAATTTTTTCAATTACTTTTTGATGGTGGTAAAGCGCAACTAAGCTTACAAAAATTTGAATCAGCAACTAAAGAAGAAAAAGGGGGAGAAGATGAAGAAAACCAAGAACTAGAGGAGGTAGAGAAAAAACCAGAAACACAAATGGCTCGAGAAAAATTTTTATTGCAGGAAAAACTAAAAGCTAGTATGTTCTCTGGGGTAGAAATGCAAGCTACTCCACCCGGAAAAAAACTCTCTTCTATTAATGCCCTATCAGGTGGTGAAAAAGCACTAGCCTCTATTGCCCTTATTTGTGCAATTATCTCACACCTACCTTCACCCTTTGTGGTATTAGATGAAGTTGATGCTGCCTTAGACGAGGCTAATTCTGAACGTTTTGCCGCAATTTTAGATAACCTAAGCCAGACCACGCAATTTATTACTATCACACATAACCGCGCCACTATGAGCAGGACAGCTATCCTTTATGGTGTGACAATGGGTGATGACGGTATTTCCAGGCTTTTGTCAGTAAAATTAGACCAAGCCAAGGAGATGGTAAACACTTAAATTTAAATACCAAAGCTTAAATGTCAAAGGTTTTAGGTTTTGTCGTACCTGCGGTAGATCTTCCATAGGCATGAGATTTTGCCCGCCCGCCAACGAGTTCGCTCGCAGGCGAAGTCGGACAGGAGCATAATTTGACATTCTGTTTTTGAAATTTGGCATTGTTTAGATATGAAGATTTAGCGCCAGTCTTGACGTTTTAGATGCCTTCCGCTATCATCATATTACTGTCTATTTAATATGGATAATTTTTTATTATGTTAACTATCAGATTGGCACGCGTTGGTAAAAAGAAACAAGCTTTTTATCGCCTAATTGTTTCGGAAAAAACTCTAGATACCAAAGGTTCTTATGTAGAAGCCTTGGGTAGTTTAAATCCGCATACCAATCCCCCTGCAGCCAACCTAAAAGCCGATCGAATCAAATATTGGCTAGAGCACGGTGCCTCTTTGTCGCCACGGGTGCATAATTTGCTGATTGACCATAAATTAATTGATGGTGAAAAAGTAAAGGCCTGGTGGCCAAAAAAGAAAAAAGAGGAAGAGAAAAAGGAAGAGGCTAAAACAGAAGCAGTCCCGAAGACAAAGCCCGAAGATAAAATCGAGGAAGTTAAAGAAACAAAAGCTGAAGCTAAGACAGAGACTAAATCTGAACCTACTAACGAAGAAAAGCCAGACGAAGCCAAGTCCGAAACTTCAACAGAAACTCCTGAAGAGACTAAGAAAAAAGAAGTTAAACCCGAAGCATAAGCAGCTAAGCCAAAAAAAGCAGAGGAATAATAAGAGGACCTGCCCGCCGACATGTCTGATAGAGTTTCAACGACGGCGGAAGCCTTGGCGCAGGCGGGTTGACCCCGTACAAGTCTTACGACTATACGGGGCGAGACATGGATAGATTTTAATTACTTAATTGAACTTACTAGTGCATCCGTACTCCCGCCTGAGCGGAACAAAGGCATTGACTTCCATAACTATACCTGCTACTATCTATTCTTAGAGTTGGTTGATTTAAGTTATTGTCTAAAAGCTGTTTGTTAAAAGGTCGAGCACTTTAACAATCTTCGCATAAACAGCGCATGATATAGTGGCTTATATCTCACAACTAGAATTGTTAACACTTAATTGAAATCACGTATGGCACAAGAGAACGATCAAGCATTTATTGAATTCACAGTTAAAGCGCTCGTCGATCATCCTAGTGATGTTAAGGCCGAACGCACAATTGACGAAAGAGGTGTTTTAATCACATTACACGTCAATCAAGAAGATATGGGACAAATTATTGGCCGACAAGGTCAAACAGCCCGATCCTTAAGAACGTTATTACGAGTAGTTGGTGCGAAGAACAACGCTCGAGTAAACTTAAAAATTTATGAACCCGAAGGTGAAGGTAATCGCCCGCGCGGTCGCAGGAGCGAAGGACGCGACAAGGGCAGAGATACAGACACTTCAGTGGTTGATGATCTAAAAATCTAAGACAAATATTATTATTAAACTCCCCGCCGATTAGGTGGGGAGTTTTGTTTTTGCTTGAAATAATAAGGTAACTAAGCTATTATTTATTCACTTATGAAGCACTTTGATATTATTTCTATCTTCCCCCACTCTTTAGATTCGTATTTCGCTACGAGTATTTTAAGGCGTGCTCAAGTCAAAAAACTTATCAAAATTCAAACACATGATTTAAGAAAATGGACTAAGGATAAACACAAAACAGTAGATGGTAAACCTTATGGCGGCGGGGCAGGAATGGTAATGATGGCTAAACCAATTTTAAATGCCCTGCGTGCCCTTAGAGCACTTAGGCAGAATCAAGAATCTAGAATCAAGAATAAGGAGAAGTTAAGAGTAATTTTGTTAGCAGCTAATGGAAAACAGTTTAAACAAAAAGACTCATCGCGACTATCAAAATACGATCGCTTAATTTTTATTGCCGGTAGATATGAAGGCATAGATGCTAGGGTGGAAAAATTTATTAATGAAAAAATATCAATCGGCCCTTATATTGTTACTGGTGGTGAACTACCAGCAGCTATTATCATTGATTCTGTATCGCGCATGATTCCAGGGGTAGTTGGCAAAAAAGAATCAATATTAAATGAATCCTTCAGTAAACAAAAGATTCTAAATTCCAGATTCCAGATTCCAGATTCTTACCGCGAGCATCCCCATTACACCAGACCAGAAGTATTTAAGGTTGGCAGTAAAAAGTACCGCGTACCCAAAGTACTCTTGGGAGGAAATCATAGAGAAATTCAGGCCTGGCGGAAAAGAAAATCAAAATGAGAAAGGGGACACGAGGTATCCCCTTTTGTATATTACCACTCCCTTCGCGTGCTAAACGTTTTCAGTTGCCATCATCCGATAATTCTTTATATCGCCTCGCGGATTAAAGTATTTACCGGGGATTTTCAGCTCGAATTCATAGTTCGGTATTTCTGAGCTCGGGGGAACATTAAATTTCAGAGTATATTCACCCACTGCTCCTACATGCCATATACGCCCACGAGTTGGAACCCATCCAGCAACAACGTCACGGCGAAATTTTAAGTTAATGTTATTGCCCTTAGGCCAGGCGACAGGGAAAACATAAACGTGTCCTTGGAGTGAGTCATCTTTTCCGGTGGGAAAAAATTTTGTGTGCAATCTTACCCCTTTCCTCGGACTTTCCCATTCTGGGTCATTTGCGAAATACGCGTCAATCATGAGCGTAATTTCGATAGCTGCTATAGATATGGCGTGCACTTCATTAAGCTTTAGCTGAGACATGTGCGACTTCCTTTCTGCAGTCTTGCGCTGCAATTTTATTTGACATCACCACCCTTGCGGTGGCTATTGATTATTGTTTTCAAAGAACTTTTATTAATTTTATAGCTTAATTCATAATGCTGGTTTTTGTCAAATAAGAGGACCTCCGTGACTTATATAAAATTACTGGTTGGCGCCAAAAATATAGTAAAATCCCCAAAAAATAGGGGGTGTTTTAAACAAGAGTAGATAACCTTGACAACCCTCCGGACCTGTTCTATACTATAAGCACTTAATAATTTAACCTTTTAAAACTTCGCCAAAATACTTCCCTAAAAATCTAGGTTAGTTGAGGAAAGACAGTGATATTTTACGTTTGTGGTAGAATATCTCTGTTTTTTCTTGATTCTAAATCAAGGAAATTGTCATTGCGAGCATAAGCGAAGTAATCAACCTACTAAGGTAAGATTGCCGCGTCGCTGAAGCTCCTCGCAATGACATAACACAAATATTGTTACTCTGCTCTTTAATAAGTGATAGGAAAAATTACGTCAGTTTTTTTAACCCCGAACCCTATGTGGTTTGGGACTGGATCACTAACCAGTTTAAAAATTGTGATGATATAGAGTCAATTCAAACTTAGACTCATCTTTTTGAGAGTTTTCACCCTACGGGTGATCCCCCGCAGGGGGAGATCCTACCTAACGCAGTAATTCTTTACAGCATTAGTAAAGGTTGAATACTTTCATATCTTTTTGAGAGTTTGATCCTGGCTCAGGATGAACGCTGGCGGCGTGTTTAAGGCATGCAAGTCAAACGGGTATCCCGCAGCAATGCGGGATGCAAGTGGCAAACGGGTGCGTAACACCTTGGTAACCTGCCTCAAAGATCGGAATAATTCGCCGAAAGGCGAACTAATACCGGATGTGGTCTTCCCGCAAATGCGGGATGAAGAAAGTCGCAAGACACTTTGAGAGGGGCCTAGGTTCCATCAGCTTGTTGGTGAGGTAAAAGCTCACCAAGGCTACGACGGATAGGGGGCGTGAGAGCGCGACCCCCCTCACTGGGACTGAGACACTGCCCAGACTCCTACGGGAGGCTGCAGTCAAGAATATTCCTCAATGGACGAAAGTCTGAAGGAGCGACGCCGCGTGTAGGAAGAAGCCCCTCGGGGTGTAAACTACTTTTCTATAGGAAGAACTTTGACGGTACTATAGGAATAAGGGGTTGCTAACTCTGTGCCAGCAGCAGCGGTAATACAGAGACCCCAAGCGTTATCCGGATTTATTGGGCGTAAAGAGTCTGTAGGCTTTTTGTTGTGTCTCAAGTTAAAGCCCACCGCTCAACGGTGGACAAGCTTGAGAAACTAGCAAGATAGAGGCCGGGAGAGGTTAGCGGAATTGCCGGTGTAGTAGTAAAATGCGTTAATATCGGCAAGAACACCAAAGGCGAAGGCAGCTAACTAGAACGAGCCTGACGCTGAGAGACGAAAGCGTGGGGAGCGAATGGGATTAGATACCCCAGTAGTCCACGCCGTAAACGTTGGATGCTAGACATTGGCAGTATCGACCCTGTCAGTGCCGCTTAAACAAGGTAACCCCTTAAGCATCCCGCCTGGGGAGTACGGCCGCAAGGCTAAAACTCAAAGGAATTGACGGGAACCCGCACAAGCGGTGGAGCACGCGGTTCAATTCGATAGTAAGCGAAGAACCTTACCAAGGCTTGACTCGCTAGGTAGTAGTTTTTGAGAAATCAGAGACGACCCCGATTTATCGGGGAACCTAGTACAGGTGCTGCATGGCTGTCGTCAGCTCGTGTCGTGAGATGTTTGGTTAAGTCCTGTAACGAGCGCAACCCTCATATTGTGTTAAATACTCGCAATAAACTGCCCAGGTTAACTGCGAGGAAGGTGGGGATGACGTCAAGTCAGCATGGCCCTTATGCCTTGGGCCACACGCATGCTACAATGGGGTGTAACAATGGGACGCGAAGTCGCGAGATGAAGCAAATCCCAACAAACCACCCCCCAGTTCGGATTGCAGGCTGCAACTCGCCTGCATGAAGCCGGAATCGCTAGTAAACGCGCGTCAGCTATAGTGCGTTGAATACGTTCTCGGGTTTTGTACACACCGCCCGTCACGTCAAGAGAGTCGGTAATGCCCGAATCCACTTATAGTGTGAGAAGGTAGGACCGATGATAGGGACGAAGTCGTAACAAGGCAGCCGTAGCGGAAGCTGTGGCTGGATCACCTCCTTTCTAGGGAGTAAACCTAGAGACCACTTATAGTGGTCTTGATAGTCGATCCCGATCTATCTTCGGAAAAATCGGGAAAAGATTGACGAAATTAATTTCCTATCACTTATTAGAGAGTAAAAAAACCGCTCAAGAGTAGAGCGGTTTTTTGTTTATACAATAACTACCAACTGTACATCTGGTCTACCCACTCTCCCATATCATATAAAACGGACTCTGAAGTAGCGCGAGATTTAGTAGAAAGAATACTAGCACAAATGCGTTTGCCCTCGGGCGTAATAAATCCAGCTGCTAAATGATAGCCAGTTTCGCGTAAATATCCGGTTTTAGCGCCAAACCAGCGCTTGGGATCTGCTCGTAATTTATGTACTGTATGTTTCACTGTTTTCTCTTCTCCTAAAGTAGTGGTAAAACTGTACGAGGGTTTACTTGCGTAAAATTGGGTAATAAAATTTTCTAATGCATGACAAACACCATTAGCCATATCAGCAGCAGTAGAGGTGTTTTCTAACGACAAACCAGTTGGTTCAACTATAGTGGTTTTTAGCATACCCCACGTTAGCGCCACCTGACGCATTTTATTTAAAAAATTCTCTCGGTTATTGTTAAAAGTCGTAAACCGATTTGCGGCATTATTAGCCGAACCAATTAACATAGAGGCAAAAGCTCTCTCCACAGTAACAGTATCATTTTCTTTTATTTTTAATAATGAAAAAGTATCACGCGGTTCAACTAAGGGGCGTAAATCACCTTCGTTATCAGCCCAACTAAAACCAACTCTCTGCCACCAGTTAATTGGAGATCGCACCACTGCACCAGCAGTTACTAACTTAATTAAACTGGCAGTGGGCATTACTCTACTTTCTTGGTGATAATATAGCGGCGTATAGGTTTCTGCTTCAATAACTACTGCTGCGCGCCAAGGTGTTTCCTCTAGATCATATTTTTTTAAATACCACTTGGTGAAATCCTGATAATTATCTGCCTTGACTGGTGAGGCAGCTAAAACTGGCGTAATAAAAAATACTGCCAGGAAAATTCCTATTATAAGATAAAAAAACCAATTGATACTGAATCTTTGCATGAAGTTATTATAAACTATTTTACCATAGTGGCAAAACTTTCTTATTTAAGATAAAAGGCTTACAATTTAAATATGTATATTATTAAAGCCTCTGGCCAAAAGGAACAATTTAATCCGGAAAAGTTAGCGGCCACTCTTCAGCGTGTTGGTGTAAAACAAGATCAAATTGAACAAGTGATAACCAAAGTTGAACACTCGCTTTCTCGTCAACCAACTTCTCAGGAAGTAATAAGAAGAGCTTTGGCCTTATTACAACAAACCGACGCTGTTGCTGCCGCTAGGTACAATTTAAAACGAGCCATTATGAACTTAGGCCCAACTGGTTTTCCTTTTGAACAATATATTAGCCGACTACTAGAGGCTTATGGATACAAAGTACAAACTAATGTAAGAACTAAAGGTCTTTGTGTAAATCATGAGCTTGATGTGGTGGCTAAAAAGGACAAGCGGCATATTATGATTGAGTGTAAATATCATAATACACCTGGTATACGTTCTGATGTCAAAGTAACGCTTTATACTTGGGCGCGCTTTTTAGATATTAAAAAGGCTTGGGATCAAAGCCAAGAACACTTAGATGAATTTCATGAAGCGTGGCTGGTTACCAATACTAAATGCACGCATGATGCCATTCAATATGCGCGTTGCGCTGGTTTGTATATTGTTAGTTGGCGTTATCCTGAAAACAATAGTTTGGAAGAATTGATTGATAAAAAAAGAATCTATCCAGTAACTATTTTACTAAAAGGGAATAAAATGATCTTTAGTAAATTAATTAGAGCCGGATTTTTATTAGCAGCAGAAGTGGCCCAATCTTCTCTTAGAGAACTTAGTAAACGCGCTGGTTTACAAGAACGCCTATTGGTTTCGCTTTATCAAGAGGCAGTAGCATTAAATAAATAAATTCACGATCACGCCTAATAATGAAATCTGATCAATTACACATGATTTGCTGTAAAAGTAGGTGTGGGGGTATACCCCTTGATCAGAAGTATAACTTTTGTTACTATACCGAAACCTGTGGTACGCCCGCCTGGCCGAGACGAGCTTGGCGAGTCGAGGTGGGTTGCTTCCTCCTTCGTCCTAATTGGTATCAGAACTTCAGGTTTCGATAAACTCAATCGAGTCGCACACGGGCAGTTAGTTATTGAATTATTTCTGTGAAGGGCGGCTAGCTCAGCTGGTTATCTCCCTTCGAGAAACAGAGAGCACTCTTACACCGCACTTCCGCCAAAGGCGGATAGTGCGGGGTCACTGACCCCGGTACTAAAATTTGGGCATGTAGCTCAGTTGGTTAGAGCACTTCACTGACCCGCCTGCCAAAGCCGAGTAGATTTAAATCTCATAGTCACTCGTTGATACGGGTGGGCGCGTAGCTCAGTTGGTTAGAGCACTTCACTGATAATGAAGAGGTCGATGGTTCAACTCCATCCGCGCCCACCCGTATTTGTGAGTATCGTCCCGCGAGTAAAGGAAGTGTGTTTTTGCGGCGGGCAGGTAATGAAGAGGTCCCTGGTTCGAGTCCAGGCATGCCCACCAAGATTTGACTTTCAGGAATTTTGCCGACCAAACTCGCGGCGCGATGCGCCACGGCAAAGGGAAATAATGGCTCGCCGCGCACGGCGCGGCTCGCCAAGCGCAGGTTCGAGCCAAAGATTTCTTTGGCGGCAACCTTTTTCTCCAAAAGGTTGCTATCCCTTGCGATTTTGACGAGGTTTGAAGCGACTTTTATCCATTCTTTCATCGGTTCGAGCCAGTCATTCTGCTTTTGTTCAATCCGCGCCATTTTCTCATCCAGCGACTTCTTTTCCATAAGAAGTTTTGTTTTTTGTTCGCGATAGATTTCTCGTTCAATATCCTGCTCTAAATAGCCGTCTAAAAGTCGCTGGAGTTTTTCATTTATGGCGCGGATTTGATTTTGTGATTCAAGAACAAAAGCAGAAGCGGATTGGGCGGATATTGCCTTGTCTTTTTCCGTCATTTCCAATAGTTTTTCCGCCCAATCCGCACGCAAAGAAAATTTTTGAAGCAGAGAGGAAATTTGTTTGTCCAGTTCCTCTTGGCGAATACAGGGTTCGGGACACTTGATTGATTTATTCTTTTTTGTGCAGTGGTAATAAATATAATCGTGGGTATTTCCATTTTTCTGCTTTTTAACCCTGTATTCGCCAGTGATGGACATTCCGCAAGAGCCACACCTCATTAGCCCGCAATAATCTTGCGGTTCATACTTTGTTTTATGGTGCGGCCTTCCTCTCTGCTTTAAAACTTCTTGGACTTTATCAAAAATTTTCTTTGTGATGATTGGCTCGTGTTTGCCTTCGTGCAATTCTTTAGAGTAGCGAAATAGTCCGGTGTAAAATGGATTGGAAAGGATAAAAGTCGCCCTCGTCTTGTGGATTCTCTTTCCGCCGCGGGACAGTATCCCGCGTTGCGCCAAAAAGTCGGAAATGTCCTCAAGCCGTGAATTTCCTTCGGCATAGAGTTCAAAAGCCCCGCGAATAACTTTAGCTTTCTTTTTATCAACTACAACTGATTTGGTTCGGTTGTCGTTGATATAGCCGATTGGCGCGGGGCCGGGATACTCTCCGCGTTTCACTTTTTGGCGCAGTCCGCGCTTCGTGTTTTCGGAAAGAGAATCCACATAGTATTTGCTTTGCCCAAATACAATGTTCAACATAAATTTTCCTTGCGGGGTGTTTTCAAACCACAGGGTTGGAAACTTCAAGCTCGCAAGTTTTTCAGTGTCCAAAAGGTAAATGATACGCCCGCCGTCCACAGAATTGCGCGCCAATCTGTCCGCGTGCCAAGCCAAAATTCCGTTTGCCTCGCCTTGCTCTATTTTGTCCAGCATTTCGTTAAAAATCGGACGGCCCGGAATTTTGGCAGATTGTTTTTCAATAAGTACATTAATAACATTCAAGTTTTCTTGCTTGGCAAAGGCACGCAATTCCGCGATCTGGTCTTCAATCGAACGTACTTGTTTATCTTCCACATCGGTGGACTTGCGGGCGTATAAAAAGAATTTTTGTGAAGTAATAATGTTGGTCATAATTTTGAAAATTTATTAAAACTTAAATGGCCGCCCTTGGTGCGCCCACAATGATTGCTCAAAGTGGTCCAAAGACGGCCATTAAAATAAGCAATCATAATTTGTGGGCGCAAGTTCATTATAGCAAAAATTCTTTTTTGGGCAAAGCAAATACTTAAAATCGCAAGGGATTTCGAACCTGCGCTTGGCGAGCCGCGCCGTGCGCGGCGAGCCATTATTTCCCTTTGCCGTGGCGCATCGCGCCGCGAGTTTGGTCGGCAAAATTCCTGAAAGTCAAATCTTGGTGCATTTATTAAACCAAATCAGAACCTATTTTGAAAGAAACTGACCGCTCCGCCCCGCCGCCGCTCGCTTACGTTCGCCAGCCAGCAAAAAAGTTTTCTTCACATTTTTTATTTTGCACGCGCCGGATTTTTTCTTC
>JBDRTU010000045.1:0-4177 GCA_043823825.1 Patescibacteria group bacterium | reverse complement strand
GGGTACCGCCAATTTCTCGCGATAATTGGTTTCTTTTAGTCCGCGCCTTTACTTATGGCGGTTATCCTGAATTCGCAATCACCCAAGCGGTAAAACACAGTGGTAAAACCGTGCACCCCACTATTCCTTGGAGCGCTTGGCGTCGTAGCACTGATTATCAGGTATATATTAATAAGTAAAATACTTTTCTTAAACAATTCAAAAACCTCCCCGATGGTTCTCGGGGAGGTTTTTATTTAGTAGTATCCTTTTTTATTAACCAGGTAATTCCGACAGTGTTACCGAAACAACCTGTTCCGTCCCTTCACGCAGTATTTTTAAGTCAATTGTCTGTCCTGGATTAAACCCAGAAATAAAATCGGCCAAAGTTTTAGTGAAACTTAGTTTTTCGCTATTCACTTCTAGAATAATGTCATCACCTAAAAGACCTGCTTTAGCGGCGGGGCTATCAGGAACGACGCCGGGATCACCGCGATTATTTTTAATAATAATGTAAGCTCCTTGGATATTAGGAATACCATACTGCTGGGCAATAGTGCGGTCAATAGTTAAATAACGTACGCCCAAAAAGGTACGAATGATTTTACCGTGCTGATAGTATAAGTCTAATGCTTGTTTGGCTTTATTGATTGGTATGGCAAAACCCAGCGACTCTCCGGCGCGGTTGATGGCGGTAGTGATACCAATCACTTCGCCTTTTAAATTAACCAGTGGCCCGCCAGAATTCCCCGGGTTAACCGAAGCATCGATCTGAATAGCGCCCTCGATAGTTTCAGTTATACCGCCACCAGAGGCGGTAATGATACGACCAATACCAGAAACAATACCCCGAGTTACGCTATTTTGTAGCTCGGTGAGCACATTGCCAATTGCCAAAACTGTTTGACCAATACGAATTTTATCAGAATCACCCAAAGTGGCAGCTTTTAAACCACTGCCCTCCACTTTAACAATGCCGATGTCAAAAAAAGGATCAAGCGCTAGTACCGACGCTGCATATTCTTTACCGCTGCTGGTAACGGCTGTGAAACTTGCTTTAGTATCAGTTATTACATGTTTATTTGTAAGGATATATCCATTACTAGATACAAAAAAGCCAGTGCCTCCTCCACTGTCACGTTTACTAATTGTACCATCCTCATGATAAATTTTTTCGGTAATCACAATGCTAACCACCGACGGTAAAGTTTCTTCATAAGCGCGAATTACTGCCTCTTCTTCTGTGACTACGATATTAGTTGATAAAGCGGCGATAGTACTGAGCAAAGGCTGGGTTATTATAAATAAGCTAATAATCACCAATAGAGTAAGCGAGGTAAAAATCAGATATTTTTTCATATATTTAAAAGTATTAAACAATTAACTCGGTTAGTATACAAAGAAAATCTATAGATTAGAAACTTGAGGATCTACCCCCCATGTTTAGACGATTAATGGTAACTTTTCCACTTCTATGGGCTGACCAGTGATTATGCTCTCAATTCGATAGGTTCCATGAGTGGGTGCTTCAATAAAACCATTCCAAGCAACCCGTGCCAAGCCACCTGAATTAAGCCAATCAAATAACCATTCGTTAGTGTATTTTGGGTTGTTCTGGCTAATGCCGCTGCCAACAGTTTTAAGCCACAGGCGATTAAATTGTTCTTGCGAACCAACGGGTGGAGCCATAATGATTGGCAAGCCGAGGCCGGTATAAAATGAAAGTTCTGAGGGTTTAGTCCAAAGAATGTCAGTAGTGTGCAAAATTTTACTAAAGGCGGCAAAGTAACGATCGTGATTAGGATCAAACAAAACTTTAACACCTTGGTTAATATATTTTTTTAAACCACAGCTTCGGCAGCCTTGCAAAAAGAATTGGGCTACGTCGCGCCTGACGCCAGCTACTAGGTTTAGTCGAATTTTACCCTGAGCAATCTGCTGGCGTAAACTTTTAACTATCTCTGTGCCAATCATTTTTTGCGCTCCAGCGCCACCGACAGCAAACGTAAGTGTTAATAGGTGTTTATGATCAAGCTGGCGCCAGCCACGCCCTAAATAGCTGGCAATTGTTTTTTCATACTTAGTAAGAAATATTTTATTTGGATCTAGGTTTCGTAATCGCCTTGCCAAGTCTTGCTTAATGGTAGTAATTCTAGTTCCGCCAATTAGCTCCTTAGGCAAGGGAAAGCCGGTTAGATAAATATTTTCTGGCCTTACACCATATAATTTTAGGCGTTCCACCACTCTACCATTGGGAGCAAAATATTTAATACGGCTTTTTTTAGGGTCTAAAGGGGCCCATGCACGGCTGCAGTCGGCATCGCAGATTACGCAATAGATTTCTCCCGGATAGCCAAATTCCTCAGCCGCAAAAGCCACTTGAAAAAAAGTAGCGATTAAGGGGAGCTTTTTATTTTTAGCAATCAACTGCTCTATTAAATGTTGCCCTGTTCCTTTGCTAATCATCGCATATACCTGCTGAAGCTGTAGGTTAGGGCGAGAAAGATCGCGGCGAGGATAAAATTGGGGAATAGACTGTAATTTGTCCATCACTTCAAAAATTACCTCACCTACTAGCGGAATAGCTTTAAAGCGGGAAATAGTCTCGTAAAGTCGGCGGCTTCTTTGCCACAGTATCTTATCTTTTTTAGGAATGCCTGGATATTTGTTAGCCACAACAATCTCGCCATAAGCTAAATCTTTTAAGCCGTATGCGGCGCGTTCATGTCCATAGCCCATTTCCACTGATACGACCCAAGCTTTTTTGCTGGTTATTTTCATATGGTTAGTATAACAAAAGATATTGAAATATTGTAATTTGTTGCATTTGACTAATTTATAAATTTAAGGTAAGTTTAAAAAAATTAAACTATAAAAAAATAACAAAGCACTTATAAATGTATAAAGGAGAATAATATGACCCGAGGTTTGATTGTGTTTTTTATTGGTGCATTATTAATTTTTTGGATGATTGGCGGAGTGGGATTAGTTATACATCTTTGTAATGATTTTTCTTGGATGGATTCAGCTAAAGGTTTGGGGGCAACAATATTTTTTTTGCTCATAATGAGATGGCTTTTTAAAAAAGCGGAGAAATTGTATAATCTAGAGGAATCTATTATTTAAAAAAAGCATATCAAAGTCCGTCCAGGTAATTTATTGGACGGCTTTTTTTACCCTCACATTTACCAATAAGTGTGTGAGTGTATCCAAAGATCATCTTCCTAAGGTGGCTCTGGAATTTTTAGCCCAAGCATGCCCCGTATCGTCGCACAGTGTCTGGTTCGGGGTGGGAGCCCCGAAGTAGGCTTTCAGCCACTACGGGGTAAACGGGGAACCAGCTTATAGCCGAATTTAGGGAATGGTGGAAGTTAGGGAAACTAGTAGAAGAGGTTAGATTGAGTGTGTAGTAGATATTAAAGGGTACTACCTAGTGTGAGCAGAATCTTTTGTATTTTTTATAAAGCGTACCGATTATAATAGCCCACGCTATCATGCTTGCTGACCGATATACCATAAATTCACGACTATCAACACGATTACAACAATAGCAATTATTATACCCGCCACAGCTAATCCTTTCCCCTTCATTTGTGGATTACGCTTAGTTTGTATTAATCCAATGATTGAAAAAATTAAACCTACTAATACAGGGAGCGCCGCAAGAACTGGGTTAATAAAAATAAATAATGGGGATATTAATGTAACAATAAAACCTATAATCGCCCACACACTATGTTGTTGCGGTATGGGAGAAACACTAGATGGCATAGTATCCATAGTAGATTAAATTAATAATAAGCTACATTTATTATAATACTCTTATTACAAATAAACCCCAGCAACGTTGGTGGAATTTTTAGCCCAAGTGGGAGCGAGGTGCCTGCCTCGCCGAAGACGGCGAGTCGAGGCGGGGAACCAACTTATTACCGAACTTAAAGAATCATGGAGGTTAGGTAAACTAGCTCAAGAAGCTAAATTGAGTATATAAAAGCTATAAAAGGTTTAGCTCGGAGTACACCTATGGTGAGTAGAACTATATGGTTATCTAAAATTAGTGTTTTCTGGTCAATAGCTTCGCATCACTTCTAGAGGCGTTTTCATATTTAATCCCATATGTGGTCGCTCGGTATTGTAGTAGTGCAAGAATTCTGGGATAGCTCTTTTCCAAGCCAGCAACGATCGAGGAACTCGATGT
>JBDRTU010000044.1:0-10738 GCA_043823825.1 Patescibacteria group bacterium | reverse complement strand
TAACCACTTTTGTCCCGATCGGGACAATTCTCGGCAATGACCTAGTCAGTAATTTTTATAATCAACTGATCCTTCAACCACTTAACTACTTGCTGATTCGATAATACACCCTTTAAGTGATCACGATAATCAGTAGTATCTAACTTGGCCATCACATCTGTTTGACCAGCAAAATGCTCCAATAATTTTGACAATTCTTCTTCTACAGCCTCATCACTAACTGCTAATTTATTCTCTTTACCAAGTTGTCTAATAATCAGTGCTATTTTTACACGCTTGAGTCCTGATTCTTTAAATTCTTTTTTTAAATCATCAATGGTTTTGTGAATTGACTTCAGATAATCTGCAAAAACCAAACCCTTATTAGCGATGCCGTGAGTAAATTCTCGCAACATTACCTCCACCTCGTTAGTCACTAATAACTCGGGAATATCGGTAAAGCTGACCTGTTGCAAAATTTCGTCCAACATTTTTCTCTCGGCTTGAGCTGCTGACATCTGCCTAGCCTCATCCTGAAGATTTTTTTCTATTTTTCCCCTAAGATCACTAAGAGAAGCGAACTTGCCCAGATTTTTAGCAAAATCATCATTAGCTTCTGGTAAAGTGCGGCTATAAACCGATTTTACTTTTGTATTAACTTGCGCTTTTTTGCCAGCCAAATTTTTATGATAGTCTTTAGGAAATTGTAAATCAAACTTTTTTGATTCCCCTGCCTTTAAACCAATTATATTTTCCTCAAAACCAGGAACCAACTGCCCCTTACCAATTATTACTGAATAACCAGTGGCTTGACCGCCTTCAATAGCAACATTATCAACTGACACTTGAAAATCTATTTCCACTCGATCACCTTTAGACGATGGCTTGCTAACCAAAACTTCACTAGCCCGACTTTCTCTTAAGTCTTCAATTACTTTATCAGCTTTACCAGCAGGAATATTTTCTGGCTCTGGCTTAATACGAACCTTTTGCCAATTACCCAAAGTTACTTGAGGTAAAAGGGTGGCAGTAATTTGAATAATAAATGGTTCAGTGTCTGCTGCTTTTACTTGTGGTTTGTCCACTACTTCCAACTTCTCTTTAATCACAAAGGGTACATAATACTTTTTCACGGCTAATAATAAAACTTCCTCTTGTAAAGAGGTTTCACCTAGTTGTTTTTTAATTAAATCATAAGGCGCCTTACCTGGCCGAAAACCGGAAATATTATGACTAGTTGACACTTTAACTGCTGCCTGATTTTGTAGCTGCTCTAGTTCTTTATTATCTAGCTCTAAAGTGACTACTATTGATCCTCCAGTCCGCTTTTGAGAATCAATCTTCATTAAACTAAAAAGGAAACGAGTAATAAGGCAACTACATTCAAAACTTTAATCAACACGAAGAAATCTCGCTGACCGCGGTATTTAACGGGTCGAGACGTGGCTATAAAAAAAATTATCACAGTAAAAATGATACTAGTAGTAAAGCCACAACATTTAGAACTTTAATCATTGGGTTCATGGCTGGTCCAGCTGTATCTTTATAAGGATCGCCAACAGTATCGCCTGTAACTGCTGCTTGGTGAGCAAGCGAACCCTTCCCGCCAAATTCTCCTGACTCAATATATTTTTTAGCATTGTCCCAAGCTGCGCCGCCCGAAGTCATTGAGAGTGCTAAGAACAAACCAGTAATAATACTGCCTACTAACATACCACCCAAAGCTTCCTTACCTAAACCAAACCAAACTATGATTGGTGCCAACACTGGAATTAAAGCCGGCACTATCATTTGCTTTAAAGCGCCTTTCGTCACAATATCAACTGCCCGACTATAATCAGGTTTAGCTGTACCTTCCATAATCCCTTTTATTTCCCGAAATTGACGCCGCACTTCTTTTACTACACTGCCTGCAACCTTACCAACTGCTTCCATAGCCAGCGCGCCAAACCAAAAGGGCAACAAACCGCCAATAAACAAACCAACCAACACATAAGGGTTGCTTAATTCAAATTTTACCTGTAAGCCATGGCTAGCGAATTCCTGAACATAAGCGGCAAACAGCACTAAGGCAGCCAAACCAGCAGAACCAATTGCATAACCTTTGGTAATGGCTTTAGTAGTATTACCAACAGCATCCAAAGGATCGGTAATGTCACGAACCGACTCTGGAAGTTCAGCCATTTCTGCAATGCCGCCTGCATTATCAGTAATAGGACCATAGGCATCAATAGTGACAATGATACCTGTAAGTGACAACATACTCATGGCAGCAATGGCCACGCCATAAAGTTCAGCCAGCCAGTAAGCGCTTAAAATTCCAGCCGCAATTACCAACACCGGCAAAACTGTAGCCTTCATTGATACTGCCAGGCCTCGAATAATATTGGTGCCATGGCCAGTTTCCGAAGCTTGAGCAATAGATTTTACCGGCTGGTATTTGGTTGAGGTATAATATTCTGTAATAAGAACTAATAAAAAAGTAACCGCTAGCCCTACTAAGGCGCTCAAGAAAATATTAAGCGACGAATATGAACCATTGGCAGCCATAATTTTGTCAGTAACAAAGTAAAAACCAATCGCCGCCAACAAACCGCTGGTAATTAGCCCTTTATACAGCGCGCCCATAATATTTTTCTTGGCACCCAAACGAATAGCCCAACTACCAATCACCGAAGCAATAATAGCAATACCACCCAAGGCTAAAGGATAAATTACTGCTTGATCAAAATTCTTAAATACTAAAAAACCTAAAAGCATTGCTGCTACAGTAGTGACAGCATAAGTTTCAAATAAGTCAGCAGCCATACCAGCGCAATCACCAACATTGTCACCAACATTGTCAGCAATCACGGCTGGGTTTCTAGGATCGTCTTCAGGAATACCAGCTTCAACTTTACCCACCATGTCCGCCCCAACATCAGCTGCTTTGGTATAAATACCGCCGCCCAAACGGGCAAAAACTGAAATTAAGCTACCGCCAAAACCCAAACCTATCAAAGCCTGCACAGTATCGGATAAGCTGGCGTCCAGCTGCTGCATCCACCAAAAAATCCCAGCCACTCCTAAAAGCCCCAAACCAACTACTAAAAAACCAGTTACGGCACCGCCCGCTACTGCTACTTTAAAGGCAGAAGCTAAACCACTTTTAGCAGCTTCTGCTGTTCTTACATTGGCCCTAACTGAAATGTTCATACCAATAAATCCAGCCAAACCTGAAAACACTGCACCAATAATAAAAGCCACGGCTAAATGCCAATTCCAAAACAAAAACGCGACAAATAACATAGCGGCAATTACTGCTACAGTGCGGTACTGGCGGCCAAGATAAGCGCCTGCCCCTTGCTGAATAGCTTTGGCAATTTCCTGCATTCTCGGAGAACCAGTAGGTAATTTTAAAATCCAACGCACTAAAAATAAACCATAAATAATAACCACTGCGGAAGCGGCCAAGGCAAAAAGTACTGTTGTACTCATAATCTTAAAAATTAATGATTATTAAAATTTAGGTGTTAGAAGACTCTTTTTTAGTTTCCTCCTTATTAGTTGTTGGCTCTATTATACTTGCCTCAACTGCGGGCTTGATCGCTTCCGGATCGGTAGTACCAACTTGCTCTTCAGAAACCGCTTCTGCAACTTCGCTTTCGTTAGTAGTCGCTGATTCTTCTGCTTCTTTGGCTATGGTCGTACTCTCTTTTTCTCTTTTGATTACTTCGCCAGCAGCCGCTTCGTCACTCGTCGGTGTAACTTCACCTTCGGCCGAAACTGTTTCACCGCCAGAACCAACAATATCAATTCTCCAACTTGTTAATTTCACTGCTAAGCGAACATTTTGCCCGCCGCGACCAATGGCTAATGATAGTTGATCTTCAGCCACTTCTACTTTCGCAGTGTGTTCCTCTTCATTAAGAGTAACATTTTGCACTTTAGCCGGAGAAAGAGCAGCTGTAATAAATTTAGCGGCATCATCACTCCAAGCAATAATATCAATTTTCTCTCCACCCAACTCATTAATAACTGTTTGTACGCGAGTTCCCCGCTGGCCCACACAAGAACCGATCGGGTCAATATTTTCATCCTTTGCCACCACAGCAATTTTAGTTCGACTACCGGCCTCACGAGCAATGGCTTTTATTTCTACTGCGCCAGAAGCAATTTCTGGAACTTCTAAAGTAAATAGTTGCCTGACTATCTCGGGGTGAGCGCGCGAAACTAACACTTCGGGCCCTTTGGCAGCCGCATTAACTGCTACTAAATAAACCCGCAAACGCTGACCCGGAGTATAATGCTCGCGCGATACTTGCTCGGAGTAAGGCATTACCGCCACTGTGTGACCCAAATTAACAAAAACGGTTCTACCTTCCACTCGTTGAATACTGGCTGGCAACACTTGTCCTTCTTTTGATTTAAATTCCGCAAAGACCACGTCACGTTCGGCTTCACGTAACCGCTGAATAATTACTTGCTTAGCAGTTTGCGCAGCCATGCGACCATAATCTGCTGGTACTTTTAATTTAGTTCTAATTTCATCACCAACCTTGGCATCTTTTTTCACTTTCAACGCGTCACTCAATAAAATTTCCTTTTTCTCATTAATTTCCTCTTCGCCTTCAGCCGGGCCCGTTACCACTGTTTTTACATCAAACACCTGCGAGGTACCTGTCTCGGGTTCAAACTTTACTTTAATATTCTCATTTTTCTCACCAAAATCTTTGCGATAAGCAGCAGCTAGAGCTTGTTCAATTGTTTCTAATACTGCTTCTACAGGAATATTCTTTTCCTCACAAATCTGCTGAATAGCTGCAGCAATAGGAGATGATTGTTTCATAATATAAAATCTTTAAAAAAATAACTAATAGAATAAACTACTAGTCTAATTTAGAGTATGAAGCTAATAATAAAAGTTGTCAAGGGCTGCAGCGGTTGATGGTGTATCAATAATAATAAAAAAGATTCACTTTCAGTTTATACTGTAGTGACTCTAATAAAATTTATAAATACAATCATTTATAAATCTACAACATGAACATAATCAGCTGTTACAAATTCCCACCTGGGATTAAATCCGCCTGTTGAAAATATTTCCTATGAAGTTCAGCTGATGCGGTGTCATTGCCCCTATGCAATATATTGGTCTCATTAATGACAACCCAATCTTCTTTTGAGCCAAACCCTTTACTAATAGCCATGTTATAAGCCATGGTAAGAGACGGAACCTGACCATGTTTTTTAATAACGCGGGCAACTTTTGCGGTATTTTCACCATCGCAACCAGTAATGATTTTCATTTTTACAAGCCCGTTTTGTCTGATCGTTACTAGTCCTTGTGTCATTTTCAATAACTCCTTCTAGTATTATTTTATAATTTTTTTATCCACAGCTACCTTCTAGGCACTAATATACCAACGATATAACCACGAATGTTTATTAAAGAATACTTTATAATAACTCATCTTGTGCATTAGCTTGTACTGGAAAGGCATATTTGTAATAAAAAAGGTAAGCGTATTATATATTAAATACAACTTACCTTTGTGAACGTTTGGTTGGTTATTTTTGTATTGAAGCAGCGATTTTGGAAAAGTGCAGCCAATAAATCGCCATGGTTATTGCCCTTGGGTATGATTTATAATTAGTTATCCCCGTCTTAATTAAAAGCCTCCAATAATACCACCGCGCTCGGGAAAACAAACCAATATGCCAAATACTTAGTATAAATGGCCTTAAATCGCTCCAGGAAAAATGCCCTCTGGTTTTTGTTGGACATTGCTTTAAAAACGTATCCACCCGCTTAAAATATGTTTTAGAAGAAGAATAAATAACTGCCAACACCCGCCGATAACCAGCAAGTAATTTTTCCCGACCCATTTTAGGAACAAAATTTAAACTACCACTCAGATTATCTCCATCAGTATCACCTATCAACCTTCCTTCATTCATAAGTCGCTTATATAGCTTGGTTTTCGGCATAGCAACTAATAATCCCACCATAGATTGCACAATTCCAGTTTGTTTAATATAAATAATTAGTTTATCGAAGATATTTGGCGGATCACCATCAAGGCCAACCATAAATCCTCCCATAACTTCCAAGCCTTTAGCCATAATTCTTTTTACCGCATCTTCTAAATCATATTTAATATTAACGACTTTACCAATGCTAATTAGCGCGGCTGTATCAGGACTTTCAATACCTATAAATACTCCTGAAAAATTTGCCCTAACCATCAAATCCATTATTTTATCCTCGACTGCCAGGTTAATACTGGCTTGGGCTGTAAATTTAAACGGATAATTATGTGCTTGCTGCCAGATAATTAACTGCTCCAACATTTCTTTGAATCGTAGTTTATTACCAATGGGATTATCGTCAGCTAAAAATATTGTACCTCTGTATCCAGCTTGGTATAACGATTCAATTTCGTTAATCATCTGTTGCGGTGTCTTAGACCGGAATTTTGTGCCAAATAAAATATATATGTCACAAAACTCGCAACTATCACCGTTTATATCACCCAAAGGGCAGCCACGAGAAAACTGAATGCTCATAGTGGCATAGTCTTTCAAATCTATTAATGACCAATCTGCTATTGGTGTTTGGGATAAATCCGCCCATACACCCACTGGTTGTTCATATTTAAACTTGGCTTTACCTTTTTCCAAATCTGACAAAAAAAGTGGCAAAGTAATTTCAGCCTCGCCTAAAACAAAGTGACTTACACTATGATATTTTTCTGATTCAGCAGTAAAAGCTGGACCGCCAGCAACTACTGTTTTACCATGTTCCTTACAACGATCAATAATTTCTTGTGCGCTAGTTTTTTGTATAACCATAGCACTAATAAAAATCATATCTGCCTGTAAGATATCTTTATCAAGCAAGGGCTTAACATTAACATCTACTAATCTTATTTCCCAATCATTTGGCAACATTGCCGCTACTGTTAATAAACCTAAGGGGGGGAAAGCTGCCTTTTTTCCTATAAATTTTAAGATATGCTTAAAACTCCAGAAAGTATCAGGATACCGCGGGTAAACTAACAATATTTTCATACCATACCTCTATATATTTATAATTTTAAAGAAAGTTATTTTTATTTTTTATTTACTTATATTTACCACTATTATAACTTGATGTCAAAATTAAATAATGTTACGAAAATGTTTAATTTGATATTTACCCTTTGCCTCAAAATAAATAGCTACCACATCAAAGCGATGATTATTGCTAAGCTGTGGATGAGCCAATAAATAACTTTCAGCCGCTTGCTTTATTTTTTCCTGCTTGAACCTAGTAACTGCTTCTTCGGGATAACCTTGCCCAAGGCCACTTCTGGTTTTAACTTCAATAAAAACAATTTCGTCCCGGTCGCGACCAATTAAATCAATTTCTGCGTAACGCCCTAGGTGAAAATTTTTATCTATAATATCAAAACCTCGCTCTTTTAAATAAGCGGCAGCTAAGTCTTCACCTTTTTTTCCTAACTCCTGACGCTGGTGAGGCATCTAGTTTGATTTACGTGGCAGATACTTGGAAAATTCGTGCAGATCTCTGCCCTTTTTTAATTGTTTAGGCATTTGCCAACAAGCGTAACGCAGAATAAATACCAACCAAACAATGGCAATCACAAGCCACAATAAAAACCACCAACGCGCTCCTAGCAACGGGGTGGCAGTTTGAGTAAAAAATATACTAAGAGCAGCCAGTAATCCAATGGTGATAAAAAGATTACCCAAACGCCTGAATAATTTTTTCCAAGGGCCCAATTTTACCACAGCGGCAAAGATTTTACAGATAATCCCAAACACAACCAAGGCAATTACTGCCCCTAACACTATTTTAAAAACCTCAGGCTGGAATTCTGGCGCGCGTGAGGTGAAAAAACGCTGCCAATTAATTGATTGTAACCAAATTAGCATACTACTACTTTACAAAAACAAAACCGTAATGATAGGGGCCGGCTTCAAAAAACTTTTCCTCTTTTAAATTAAATTGCTTGGCAAACTCGCGCACTTTTTCTGGAGCCAAGCGTTCACTAACTGCTGGACCAAAAGGTGTTGGTTCTACTTTCCAATCAACTACCAACATTTTACCACCAACCTTTAATAATCTTTTCGCCTCGTCTAATAAAGCTGCGTTATTTCTGGATTGAAACATAATATTTATTAATAAGTCGCTATCTAAAGTGTCAGCCGTAATTTTGGTAGCTCCTACCTTTTCTAAATCTGACCAGACCGTTTCAATGTTTAAAAGATTTTCCAGCTTCGCTTTACTTTTAACCCCCTCCAGTGCTGCCTTTAAAATATCAACAGCATACACTTTGCCTTTGCTGCCTGCTAAACGAGCAGCAGGAATAGTAAAGTAACCAGCGCCACCGCAACCCAGGTCGCCAACAAAATGCCCAAATTTTACTTCCAATTGCTTGGCTAATAATTCTGGAGGGTTTAATAGTTTGGCTGGTACTAACTTTCCCAACATATTATCAGTATAGCACTAAATAGTTAGAATCTAGAAGTAAGAATTATGAATCAAGCATAAAACCAAATTAAAATATGCCGCCATCGCGGAGGGTTGGCTGCGGCACGGAAGGATGGCGAGTGACCGGCTCAAGCATGTTTTGGCCCTCATGTGCATAGCTTGAGCCAGCAAGCCAGACGAGTACCGCCTGATCCGAAGCGTTTGTGTGGCGCTTTTTCCCACCACTTTTTTTAAAAAAGTGGTGAAAGGATATAATTTAACAATTAACTAAACTGCCCTAAAACTCTTTCTATGAATTGAGCAAACCCCATGTTTTTTAATAGCTTGGTGATGTTTCAGTGTTCCATAACCTTTATTCTCCCGAAAACCATACCTCGGATATTTTTTATGATAATTTTTCATTAATCTATCTCGCCAAACTTTAGCTACTATTGAAGCGCAAGCAATAGAAAAAACTTTTTGATCGCCCTTAATTACGCAAGCAAATGGCAATTTGGATTTGAATCCAGCAATATAATCTACTAATAAATAATCTGGTTTTATTTTAAGTTTAGCTACAGCTTGATTTACTACTTTGATATTCATAGCTTGAATGCCGTATTTATCAATTTTTTTATTATCAATTAAACTAACTGCCCATACCCGTGCTTCTTTGATAATCTTTTTAAAAAGAAGTTCCCGTTTAGCGGGAGTTAATTTTTTTGAATCTTTAACTTGTTTAAGCCAAACCGCTTTATATTTTAAAATAGTTGGCGAAAAGACAACTGCTGCTGCCACAATCGATCCAGCCAACGCACCACGCCCCGCCTCATCTGCCCCAACCACCAATTTAAAACCCCCGCGCCATAGCTTTTTTTCATATTTTAAACTGGGAAATTTTCCAATTGACATACCAATATTAGTGTATTAAGATATTTTAATTAAAGCAAAAAAAGAAAACAATATAGGAGACTTTAAAATGCCAGTAATCAGAAAAGATTTACTAGGAAAAGTAATGGGTTTGGCCTCGGGTGGTCTAATCCTTTATGATTCTAAAACCGCCAAGGACTTAAAAATCCAACTTTCAGTTGACATCACAGATGAATGTCAAGTATTAAAATTAAAAGAACAAGAAATTAAAAAAGTAAGACTTGATTTTAGTAAAGCTAGTCACGATAAAATAGTGGCTATAACCAAGTGCCGTAAAACAGGGAGTGATAATGGTATAGTTATAAGCTATACCTTAAATGACTTACGACAGATGGATATGACTTTCAAAGATTTGGCAAAGGATTTTAGCCTAACACCCAAAAAACTCCGCACTATTATCCGAAGTTATGCGAAACAAATAAAATAATGTATCCCTAGTTGTCATTGCGAGTGTCAACGAAGTCATTCTTTCGGAAGATTACCCGTAAGGTGACAATCTCACCTTTCAAAAATAAATCCTGATACTTAAATATCGGGATTTTTTATTTATCCAAAAGAGTACCTTCATCCACCAACCAACGGTGGTGTAGCCCCAATCCCAAAACCACTATTATTCTAGCTGCACAAGGTAGGTTTTGATAAACTTCTCAACCGCCTTAACAGTTTCGGCCTTAAGCTTAGGATTACTGGCGGCCACCCACTTAGCAAAGTTGTACAACTCTTGGTTATCAACGTGTAACCACTTTTTGTTCTTATATAAGAAATGGAGAAGTGTCGTCATTGCAATCCGCTTGTTGCCATTCTGAAATGGATGATTCTTAACTATTAAATAAAACAGAATAGCGGCCTTGCCAATAATACCTCGATAAGCAACGTGTCCAGAGAAACGCTGAAAAGGTACGGCGAGACAACTTTCAAGTGCGCGAGGATACCTTGTGCCAAAGTCGGGGATTGGCTCATCCCACGTCATAAGCTCGCGCGCCAGTTGGTGCGCTACGTACTCCACTTCGGTAATCGTAAGACCTTTCATATATTATTACTCCCGACCCAAGAGTCTAAGTGTTTCACCATACTCGTGTACCACCTTACTAACCGATGCCTTAATAATCCGCCGTTCACCTTGACTTAATTCCTGACCAATAAGATCAGTAACTTGGTCAGCATTAATAACATAGGCCCGTCCAACCTTAGAAGCAGGAATCTGGCCATTTTTAATCTTCTTAAAAACAGCTATACGACTAATGCCTAAAATCTTAGCTAGCTCACTAACAGAAAAGAAAGACTTGGTAACTTGTTTCATATAGTAATAGGTTAACAATTGTTAACCATCATGTCAATGGTTAACAAAAAATAACTAGTATTTTAACTAAA